>NZ_JAAHHU010000002.1:0-200336 GCF_010672095.1 Moorena sp. SIO3I6
GGGATGGTCTTGCACCATCATGGTTATCAAGTTGTCATGGTTCAGTTTCCTGACCAGGCGGCTAATCCTCCAAGCTTTTTTTTAGGGCAAGGTTTCTAGCCAACGAATCGCACTCTCCTGAAGCGTTTAGGTCTTTGACGACCCAAGTTCCGGTGTGCCCCACCGTACTCAAAGCTCTTTTAAGGATGTTTATTGCGGCATTATGGTCTCTGTCTAACTGGCAGCCACACTTACAGGCGTGAGTCCTAGTTGATAGAGACTTTTTCACTACTTCGCCGCAATTGGAGCAATTCTGGCTGGTATAGGCGGGATTTACTGCAACCGTCACCTTCCCAAATTTCGTACCAAAGTGCTCCATCCATTTCCGAAATTGATACCAACCTGCATCATTAATAGACTTAGCTAAACAGTGATTTTTGGCTAGGTTTTTAACCCTTAAATCTTCATAGGCGACCAGATCGTTAGACCGGATTACGCAGCGCGCCGGAGACGAAACCTTAGAATAAAGAAGCCTTAATAACAAAGATTTAACCCTTTTATGCATAGCCGACTAACCATAAAGGCTTCTTTATTCTTACGGTAACTTCTAACCAGTCTCTTGGCGTGCTCTTCACGTTGCCTACTTATTTTAAGGTGATGTCTGCCTAGTCTATTAACTGCTTTTCTGCGATTGGATGAACCTTTCTTTTTTCTAGAAACTCTGCGCTGATAGAACTTAAGGCGCTTCTCTCCCGTCCTGTAAAAGCGGGGATTTGGTTCAGTTTCTCCAGCGGAATCAGTATAGAAATCTTTTAGTCCAACATCCAGCCCGATAGCCGTCCCAGTTGGTTCTAGATCTTCTTTGATGTCTACTGAAATACAAAACTGGATATAGTAGCCATCAGCCCGACGGACTATCCGAACCCGCTTAATCTGTTTTTTGTCGAAACGCCATAAGTCCCATTTACCTTTAAGTTTGAGCTTACCGATCCCCTTCAAGTCACTAAAGGTGATTGATTTATTGTCAGGAGACAACTTCCAGCCAGACTGCTTATACTCCACTGAACGGCAGTTTTTCTGGAATTTAGGAAAGCCTTTTTTGCCAGGTACTTTTTTCTTGCAGTTGTCAAAGAATCGAACGATTGACGACCATGCTCTCTCAGCGCTAGACTGTCGAGCGGTAGAGTTTAATTCATTGGCGAAAGGGAAGTTATTAGCCAGTACTGCACTGTATTTGTTGAGGTCAAATTTGCTGACCCCTTTATTGTCCATCCAGTACCTAAGACAGCTATTACGGATGAACTGGACTGTCCGAATAGCCTCATTGATCCCAGAGTATTGATGTTTGTTTCCTTTCGCCTTAAACTCTAGAATTATCATCAGTTTCTTAAAGTTACCGTAAGAATAGTGGAGCCTTATAACAACAGTTTTAACCCTTTTCGCATAGCCGACCAACCATAAAGGCTCCACTATTCTAAGGTTTCGTCTCTGACCTCAACTGTTTCTACTATTATTCTACAACATCCAGACTAAGATTCCAGATTTTCTCTAAATATTTTGATCACGGCGGCTAAAGACCGCGCTTGTTCCTTCATCCCCGGTCTAAAGACACGGGGTTTTCGGCTAATGGGGATTTTTATAATTCCCAAACAAGAGGTTTCCCTATCAGCCAGTGGCTAATGGCAAGTACCCGAAACTACCCACAGCGATACGCGATCGCGTAGCGTGGCCGTAGGCCAATCGCTGCTCTAGAATCGTTCGTTGTAGGAGGGATGTGATGCCTCTAGGGGTGTGGGTGCAATGGTTAAGAGGAAAGACGATAGTAGTACAAATGTTCTACTTGATTGTACTGAAACTCCAGTGGATAAGTCAAGGGCAAATTGCCCATGCTAGGCTGGAACTCAAGTAGCTTTGTCATATAAAAACACCTGAAACCCAGTTTATACAAGGGTTTCAGGCTTAATTTAATCAGGAGCAAAATCTAGGGAATCGGGAATCGGGAATCGGGAATCGGGAATCGGGAATCGGGAATCGGGAATCGGGAATCGGGAATCGGGAATCGGGAACAGGGAATAGGGAACAGAGCTGGTTGAGTGACTTTAGATCATGGCGTAGGTTGGGTTGAGGCAACGAAACCCAACAAAGCGTGAGGTGTTCGTTGGGTTAGCGATCGCGTAATCCAACCTACGGGAGAATCAGCATTTCAAGGGTCTTGTCAGTTAATCCCCGGTCCGGGGTGGGTGACCGGGTGTGGGGAAAATAGAAGGGAAAATCCCTCAATTCAATTCTCTGGAAGACATTCCCAACTGATATCCCAGGGCCTTTTTCTTCATGGTCTGGAAAATGTTGTAAAATCCATTAGCGCGAGAAGGGGTTAAACTAGCATTCAATCCTATGTCTTGAATAAAGTCAGGAGATAGGTTGACAATCTCTGTTGGCGTCAGTCCATTCAAGCCTTCAATCAACAACGCTACTAATCCTTTAACCAATTGGGCATCTGAGTCTCCCTGATACAAGACTTTGCCATCATCCAAGTTAGCGGTGATATAAACCTGGGACACGCAGCCAGGAACTTTGTTTTCTGGCACTTTATCAGTTTCTGGCATTGTCTGAAGCTTCTTGGCGTACCACAGCAACTGCTGATACCGTTGCTTGGGGTCTTTGCGGCGCTGAAAGCGTTCTACAATCCGAGCAAGAGCTTCTGGTAAAGGGCTTGAGGTGGCTGACATACCCAATGTTTAAAAAGGATTAACCATTTTATTTATAGCAGTTCTCAATACCGAATTGATAACTAGACTTCTTGCAGAAGTCGGGAACAGGGAATAGGGAACAGCGGATCTGGGAACAGGGAGGAGCTGATCAGGGTAGGTTTTTAACAAAGACGTGAGTATCAACTTTGGGGTGTGGGGTGTGGGGTGATTGGACTTGTCTTCCTTTTCCTCCCTACTCCCTACTCCCTACTCCCTACTCCCTAAAACCCAGGACTTTGTTCCGAACCGAATTAATAACTGTTATAACTGCATATTAGCTGATCAGTTGACATCCAGAGGAGTACAGAGTTTGTGAGCCAATATAAATCGTCAACGGTCAAGGGTCAACCGTCAACCTTTGATAAACAAAATCCTCGCCAGTTAGCATTCCTAGCTCTCCGGGATATTCATCGGCGGGGTGCTTTTGCTGATATTGCCCTGAATCGAGTGCTACACACTGCTCAGTTAACTGGTGCTGATCGGGGCTTAGTGACAGAATTAGTTTATGGTAGTGTCCGACGACAGCGCACTTTGGATGCTCTACTTGACCAGTTGGGCAAAAAGAAAGCGAATCAACAACCTCCAGATTTGCGCACTATACTTCACCTTGGACTATATCAGCTGCGCTATCAAGGCCGAATTCCTGCTTCAGCAGCGGTCAATACCACCGTTGACCTAGCTAAGAACAATGGCTTCAAAGGACTGGCAGGGGTGGTTAATGGTTTACTACGAAACTATGCCCGTTTAGCTGCCAATTCCCCTGACCCTTTGCAGTTGCCAGAAGGGGATATCGAGGGTTTGGGCATTTTACACAGTTTTCCCGATTGGATGATCGAGCTGTGGTTAGAACAGCTGGGAGCAGAGGAAACAGAACAGCTGTGTCAATGGTTTAACCAATCTCCTACTATTGACTTACGGGTAAATCCCCTCAAGGTGTCCATGGAGGAGGTGGAGGCAGGGATGCAATCTGCTGAAGTGGCTATTCAGCGGTTACCGACCTTGGTGTCTCACGAGGACGAGGGGAATGGTGAGATTATCCCTATTTTCAGCAATGCAGCTCAGGTCCCCCAAGCACTGCGGGTTGTGGGTGGTGTTGGTGCGATTCAAGAGCTACCGGGGTTTAAGGAGGGTTGGTGGACTGTTCAAGATTGTAGTGCCCAGCTGGTCAGTTATCTGCTAGACCCTCAACCTGGTGATGTGGTGATTGATGCCTGTGCTGCACCGGGGGGCAAGACAACTCATATTGCGGAATTAATGGCAGATCAGGGCAAGATTTGGGCATGCGATCGCTCGGCTTCCCGCCTCAAAAAAGTCCAACAGAATGCCGAACGGTTACAATTACAATCCATTCACATTACTACTGGTGATAGTCGCGATTGCCCTGAATTTACTAACATCGCTAATGCTGTGTTATTAGATGCTCCCTGTTCCGGTAATGGTACCCTTCACCGACGTCCTGATATTCGTTGGCGCATGACTCCAGAAAAAGTCCAGGAACTTACTGTTTTGCAAAAAGAATTGTTAGAGCATAGCGCAACTTGGGTCAAGCCCGGAGGTGTGTTAGTCTATGCTACCTGTACCTTAAATCCTCAAGAAAATGAGGGGGTAATACAATGGTTTCTGGAAGGTCATTCTCAGTGGCAAATTGAACCCCCTACTCTTTCGTTTCTTAAGGCTTTTTCAAGACCGGAAGGTTGGCTGAAAGTTGTGCCCTATCGAGACCAGATGGATGGTTTTTTTATGGTGCGGTTGAAGCGGATGATATAGGAAAGGGAACAGGGAACAGGGAATAGGGAATAGGGAGTAGGGAGTAGGGAGTAGGGAGTAGGGAGTAGGGAGTAGGGAACAAAAATTATCACAATTGATTGAGTTACCCTATAGCTACCGTTAGTTAGAGTGCTCTTGGAGCCAGTTGAGTAAGTCATCACTGGTGTTAAAATCCCAGATGGCTTTTGATAAACGGTCTAGGTCTTGGTTGGTCAAGGCTTCGATTAATGCGTTCGCGTAGCGTCGGCGAAGCCGAATCGCATTCCTGGTTAGTTGTCCAAAACGGCTCTCAAGCAGTCCCAATAGTAAATTTCTTTTCCCTTCTAGCCTTATTTCTTCTCGTCCTTCTTCTCGTCCTTCCCTTTTCGCGAAACTCCATGCACCTCGCCAGTCCCACAAGGCCATTTCCTGTTTCCAGATCTTTTCCAATTCTGACTCACTCAACCCCGCTTGATTCGCTATTGTTAAAGCTTGTTCTAGCTGTGGGATTTCCCTGAGCTGGTCAGGAATGATTTCTAAGTTGGGTGCTTCTTTGATAAAAAAGATCCACTTATCTATCACACTTTCCAATTCTTCCAGTTGCTTAGTAAATTTGGGGAGTTCCACAAACACCAGCTTTAATTCATTTTCCTGATAAGGCAAGTGGTCTTCTTCCTCTTGAAAGTAAAAACAGCTAATGACTTTTTCGGTTGAGGGGAATAACTTAAAATCCGTTATGGTTAAAGCAATGACCGGATTGAGATCGAAATATCCCTGTCCCGATTTAAGTTGATTTCCATAGGTTTTGCACAAGTTATAAACCACTCGCTTCTCGAAATCCTTTACATTCCAGATTTGGATCTCAATGATGACAGTCGTTTGATCTTCTAATACTGCCTTAACATCTAGATAAGTGTCTTTTAAATCTACTACATCCCCTGCGCTATAGGGATCAATAATTTCTAAATCCTGGATGACTGAATTACCGGAGTATATCATGGCATTTAGAAAGTAAATCAGAATATCTTTACTCTGATCTGAGCCAAAGATTTTCTTGAAAGCAAAGTCAGTTTTCGGGCTGATGAATCTCATGGTTTTACAGGTTTATATAGGGAACAGGGAATAGGGAATAGGGAATAGGGGAGAGTAGTAGGGTGGGCAAAAACAGTTTGGTTTTGTTGAGTATTAATGATTATATTACTTTGCCCACCCTACTTTATAATCTCACTCTTGCCTATTGCCTATTGCCTATTGCCTATTGCCTATTGCCTCTTCCCTATTCCCTATTCCCTGTTCCCTTGTCTATACTCAATCAAACTCCGGTGCCCACACCTCAACAATAGGTAATTCCCAACCAGGAAGCAATTCTGGTACTTGCAGCACATCCCCATCCCCCAGTACAACTTTATCCTGATTGAGGCGATAAACTTCCATGGTGCGAGTTCTCGGATCTACTAACACCCCAACTGTAGTTCCCAATTCCAGAAATTGCTGTATCTTCTGGCGCAATTTTGGTAGGCTATCGCTCTTAGATTTCACCTCAAATGTCAAATCAGGGACTAATTCGGCGTAATCTTCCGTAGTGCGAGGTAGACGTTCAGCTAAGATAAAAGACGCATCCGGGGCACGAACATCCCCATCTTTATTCGGTAAGCGAAAACCACCACTAGAACCAGAAACTCTTCCTAATTTGCGGGGTCTTACCCAGTTACGAAGTTGAGCAGCGATTTCTATGGCTACTTCATCGGATTCTAACCCTGAAGGACTCATAAAAATAATTTCTCCCCCTATTAATTCTATCTGATAATCAGGATGCTGTGCTTGCAGCGTTTCTAAATCTTTGACCGTTAAATTAGCCATGCTTAAAATCCTCCATCTACAGTTTTATTTTAGGGATTAGGGAGTAGGGAGTAGGGAGTAGGGAGCAGGGAGCAGGGAGTAGGGAGTAGGGAATAGGGAGTAGGGAGTAGGGAGTAGGGAGTAGGAGCAATTGCGTTTGTAATTGGGCAAAAATTCTAATATTTTTACCAAAATTACCACACTAAATACCCTCACCATACTAACCACATAAATCTCTTATTTATGTCCTATTTACTATTATAGCAATTTTAAATTTCGTAATAAAAAAAAATTCCTAAACCCCTTGACATTTGATTAACTTATTTATATATTAATAATATACACCATTTAAGGATACTGTTGATCATGACAAAAAACATTCCGCCTAACTCCGATGACAATCAAACTCCTGAAAACCCTGGTCGTAAACCTCAGAAAGTCAAGTACGTTTTGATCGGTTCTCCTGAACAAGTTCGGAATACAATTAATGCCATCTATGCCCTGAAATACGCCTATCCCGACGAGTGGAGCACTCCAGAACCTACTGAAAAGCCTGGTGAGGTTATGACCTTTTTGATTCGATATTTCTATGTAGACTAGGATAGGATTTTGCCAGGGTTTTGACGCCCTGGCGACTAGGAATTGTGGAGGTTATTTTGAAGCGATCAGCTTATGGGTTAGGTCACAGGCTGGAAGCCTGTGCCACAAAGCTGACCACTGAGTAATGTATTCGTTGATCAACAGTATCTAGATTTGAGCTGCGCTGTATTTGTGGTGGCTTACATAATAGAATTCGGTCAAGGATTGGGGTTAACCACAACTTGACCGATTTTTTTTTATTGGTATAGTTAGGGGAGTTCTAATTTGGTGAAGTCTGAAGTTTTGGGTTTTAGGGAGTAGGGAGTAGGGAGTAGGGAGCAGAAACAATAAGGAAAGTGTGAGAAGTTTGGGAGGGGGATGCGGGAATTTTATTATAATTTTTTCCTAATTTCAATGAAGGGGTGACTTCGTCAATAATTTATAAATCCTGGATCACTGAATTACCGGAGTAAATCATGGTATTTAGGAAGTAAATTACAATATACAGCCGTTTGCTAACATTTGCTAACCTAGTGGTAGCTTACAGGTTCAGACAACCATTCACCATATTGCTTCACCCTTACGTAAATCTGCCAATAGACCTTGCTTTTCTAACCGCGCACAAATAGCACTGAAAGGAGTGCCAGCCCTATAACTAGGCTTCCAGCTTGGATCCCTACTATGATGCAGGGCTACCAAATTCCAGTTAATATCAAAACATGGAGAACCAGCGGAACCGGGTTCGGTGTTGGTTTTATACTTAACCATGGTACCATTCTCGTTAATAGTAATAATAGCCTCGGTGTCAAAGGCCAATTTTAAGGGTTCGGCCTTGGCATGTTGCACTATAAACAGTGGAGTATTGGGCACAAACTGATAATATGGCTCTTGTGGTAACTCAATCCACTGGCGCTGTGGAGAATTGGGATCGGGATTTTTCCCTATCGGTTCTTCCCCAGGAACTCCATCTACTCTCAGCAAGGCATAATCCAATTCGTCAGGGGTTGGTAATGGATTGTTGGTATAAGGACTTTGATCAATTAGCCAGTCATCCTCTACTAAGCGATACTCTGTACCTGGGTTGATAATTTTGCTATCCCCTAACTGCTTGTAGTCAAAACGCAGGATAACATTGCTAGAGGTTGCTTGTTTTAAAATTACCGATTCCACCACATGGTAATTAGTAATAACCACATTGGACGCAATCAGAAAACCTGTCCCAAATTCACGACTATTATCGTTATTCGTAACTTCTACACGACAGACTTGCCCTTCAATTTGACCTAACCTTGCCCGCCACTGATTTACATCTAAAAAACAATTATTTTTCTTAATAAGTCTTTCTAATCGACCTCTTTCTGATAGCTGTGGTGGTATAACAATACCAAAATTAAACTCCTGGGCAAAGGCAAATAACGTTGGGTTACCTGGATTTGATTCACGGGCACCTACAATTAATTTATCAACCCATCCTTCTGCTTGGGCAGCTTTAATTAACTTAAATACAATTTCTTTTAAATTATCTCCCATTGCAATACTATCTAGATTTTTACTAAATTTAAAGTAAACTAATTCAGCAAGTATTGATTTTGATGGAAAAGCATCAAGTAAAGCATTCGTTAATTGTTGATATTGCGGTCCAGTTAGTTTAAAATTGGATGAAAGATTAGCTGATATAGGCTTTTTTAAGGCGGAAATTGGTTCATTAAAACGAGCATACTCTCTTCCTGATCGCCCTGAATTTTTTTTATTTTGTGGGGAATCCTGTTGAGCCTCACTTTTAGCTTCTTCTATTAACTCTTTATTTTTAATAAGTTCTTCAGCCAAACGAGCATACTCCCCTCCTAATCGCCCTAAGACTTGAGCCTTGAGGTGTGCAAAGGGACGAATTTTTTCTTCTAACCCATCATTACTTGCAGTTGCCGGTTTAAGTAAACGCGCTTCAAAGTCCTGTACTGATAACCCTAATTTCTTAGCAATAAACTCAGATACTGTATCAAGAACTGAAACGGTTTTACTAATGGGTACAGAATCTACTAATAACTCCCTTACCCCTGGCTTAAATTCGTACTCAATATAATCAGGATTTGAATTTTGGTCTACAGGGGTTATAGACTGGAGGAGTCCACTCATAAACACTTCCGCTACATGAATTTGTGCGGATTTTGGTAGCAGGGTTTGCTGAATTAGTTGCACTACAGGTAAACTAACGGGAGCAGCTGCCATTAATCCAGCTAACCGACGCGCCATAGGAGAAGCCGTAGCACGAAATCGACTAACTAATGCTGATGCTTCGGGTTGGTCTTGATTTGGTTTACGATCTACCTTTCTTCTCTGTGCGTGGGGGTCTTGGGATACATCAAAGTTAAACCCCACTGTTGTAACATTTCCCTGACCAGCAATTACCTGTGACCAGGCCAGTAGCGGGTAGGGTTCTAACGTAACCACGGGAACATTTACAGAGGATTTATTCTGAATAGACTTACTGTCATCTTGATCCCAAGGTTTAACAATCAACTGAGAATTGACAACTCCAGGACTAAAAGAATGCAGTTGCACTGATATTTCTGAAGCTAAAGCCGTGCGTTCCCAAAGCCGTTCAGGAAGTAGCTGAAGGATAGTAAGTAAACCATTGCGTCCCCACAACTCTAGCACTCGATGAATTAATTGTCTGCGCCAAGCCACAGAAATACAATCACTCACCAATAAAATTAAACGTTGTTTCTTCGGGTCAATTAATACCTCGGGAGGATAGGGAGTGGAATCATACCGACCCGTGCTAGTTTGAGAAAATAAGTTTACCTTGGTGTCAGTAATCCTTAATTCCCACGTGCGTACATCCCGAAATGCACCATGATGCTTGACTAAATGTTGCAGTTCAGTGATTGTCTGTTTCCAAATAGCAGTTGAACTAGTTTTTTCAACCAGCAACGCTAACTCTAACCATCGTTCCGAAGCGGGTTTCAGAACTGGAAGCCAAATGTTTGATTCTGCAATTTGGTAAACAGTAGCTTTTTCATCCAATATCGTTTCTGTAGCAGATGGGACTTTCCGCATTAACGGACGAAGTGCCCGTCCCAACGCCAGAGT
Source organism: Moorena sp. SIO3I6 (assembly GCF_010672095.1). NCBI lineage: Bacteria > Bacillati > Cyanobacteriota > Cyanophyceae > Coleofasciculales > Coleofasciculaceae > Moorena > Moorena sp. SIO3I6. Next base: position 9,984 of record NZ_JAAHHU010000002.1, read on the forward strand.
ATTTCTCAATGCTACCGCTGCTGGCACTTTAATCGGAATTGCTTCTCGACTTTCTTTAGTCTTTTTAGGTTTGGAAGAGCGTAGAGAAACATCAGCACCAGGTTTTTTGACTCCAGGTGATGATTTGTGCGTATCTGGTTGGATATCTGGATTTTTATTTGGGGGTTGCTGTGATTGGTCTTGGGATAGAGTTGATGGTTCTGACTCGTCTATTGACTCGTCTAGATGAACAGCCAACCAGAGAATTTCTGCTATTTCCCGAGCAGTTAAATCAAATCCTGCTTGTTGTAGAATAGCGATCGCTTCTTCAAGCATATCCCTTATATAGCAATTATTCTAATCATGACCTACAAATCTCTGGGTTTTAGGGAGCAGGGAGCAGGGAGCAGGCAAGAGACAAGAGTCAAAAAATCCTGTTTACCTCATAGCTATTATAAACACTATATACTACTGAGGGACCGTAGCAATTGGTCAATTAACCTTTTTTTGTTCTGGTCTTTGTCTTCGTCTTGAGAGTCACCCATGGGAGCATCCTCTGTATTAACTGTGTTAGTTAACAGATAAATGGCATTGAGCAATTGGTCTGTAGCCAAGTCTCCTTTATCCTTATCCCGTCGATTGATAAATTTTTCAATAATTGGTTTGGCTTGTTCAATACTATCCCCTAAGTGAGCTTTGACAATCGCTTCTAATTCCTTGGGAGTTGGTTCCAGTAAATCTAATCGTAAACAGCGTCGTAAAAAAGCCGGGGGAAATGCCTTCTCTCCGTTACTGGTAAGGACTACAAAAGGAAAGGCTTTACAGGTTACCTTTCCGCTATGGATGGTTGTCTTTTGATTATCCCAGGTTTTGACATCAATGTTTGCAAACCGGTCACTGATTCGTGTTAATTCTGGGATTTCAAATTTGCCTTCTTCAAAAATAGTCAATAAATCATTGGGTAAATCAATATCGCTTTTATCCATTTCATCAATTAATAATACCCTCGGCTTCTTTGAGTCTTTGGGATCAGTTGAGGGGAGTAACGCTGTTCCCAAGGGACCCAATTGAATATACTTACCAATGTCTGCTAAATTATCCTTGTCGCTGCCTTGAGCATCTTGTAATCTACCAATAGCATCATAACTATAAAGTCCTTGCTGTAAATGGGAGCGAGTGGTAATATTCCAACGTAACACTTCTCCTAATTGTAACTCTTCAGCGACTGCATAGGCTAACGATGTTTTTCCTGTGCCTGGTTTTCCCGTTACTAATAACGGACGACGTAGATACAACGCTGCATTGACTAACTCTATTGCCTCTGGCCTGGTCTGATAGGTTTTACCCCGTTTTTTTTTCTCAAATTTCCGCCAGCTAGGAGGCTCAGGAAGGCGTTCAATACCATTGTGGGGTTCTTCGGGAGTTCCGCGAAAGATTTTCCAAGAGTTATTAGTCATGGCGTTGTATAGTTAATATTGTCGATAATATCGTCGATAACCTGGGTTGGTATTAGATAGGGGTCTTCCCACAAAAGAGTAAGATGATGTCCGATATATTCTTGTTTATTCTTCGCGTTGGAACAAGCTTCTGAACGTTTTTCTATTACCTTTTCGGGAAGTTCATTTATTTTACAATTGAGTAATTTATCGAGTTCATCTTGATCATTTTTAGTTTCACAATTATTTTTTCTTAGCCATAAAGCCACTGGTATTCCCTTCCCTTCAATCACACCATATATCTTATTAGATGGAGGTTTATATAATTTTAATGCTATCTCATATCTTGGTATATTATTTTCTCTTGGTGGCCAAGACAAAAAATGGGTTAATTTCCTAGAATCATTAAAATTACTAATATCACAAAATTGAGCATGACAGCAAACTTCACAACTCTCTTTGAGTGTTTTCCATTTTTTTTCCCACTCTTGTTGGTATCCAGGATAGTCTTTCAACATTTCCAAACGTTTTATAGAGCGAATTACTACGCAATACTCACTACCAATAACAATTGGTTCATCATACTTATCTTGAATCTTAATTATGTCAAATTTATATTTCAATAGTTGACGATTAACCAAAAATACAATTATTGGTTTAGGTATTTTTTTAGGATAGTTAGATCGAGTTAACTGGTTGAGAAAATCTTTTATTAAAGTGGGTAAATCATTTTTAATAGAGATAACATTTTTTCCATAGTTTTTATCATATTCTCGACAATGTTCTAACTTTTTAAATGGTTTATCTCGTGAGTAATTATCATTAATTTTTTCATAAATAGCCCAAGCTGATACTAAATATCTTTTTTGACGTTGTTGGCAATATTGCTTACTGGAATCTAGCTTGATAAGCAGATAAGGTTGTGCATCTAAGTTGGGTTGCTGATAATTTTGAGAGTCACTGCTACTCTGAGATAATAAATCAGAAGGGTTATTGGCATTTTTTTCTAACCATTGCTTGAGTTTCTCAGCAGTTGGCTCGGGAATATCTCCAGTTTCTAATAAACGATCGACAAATTGTACAATAGGTTTTTCATTATCAGTTCCTTGAGCTATCTCATGCAAATTTTCTAGAATTTTAGCTAAACTTTCCAGGGGTTCATCTTCCCAATCATCGAAATGATTAGGACAACAAGCTTTATAAGCCTGTTGGATTGGTTCGATAATATTGTTTGGTAAAGGAAATAAGATGGTTAGTAAACTAGGCGGAATTTTAAATTCTTGAGAATATAGTTTTTTTAATTCAGAATTACGTGGATTTTCGTTAAGTGCTCCATCAAGTAAGTTTTCTAAACTATTCCTAGTCTGAAAATCTTGTACTAGGTTGTAAACAATTTCCTTCAAATTGCCACCACTAGCAACCTGTGCCAGATTTTGACTGAATTGATGTCGTAGCATCATTGCTAATTTCATTTCACTAGGGAAAGCACTACACAGTGCTGACTCTATCTGCGCGAGGAGATGACCAGGGGTATTTCCACCATTCATTTACAGTTACTTCAATCGTTTAAGGGATAGATGTGCCAAAAATTGATTACAACTCAATACAATAATAATCCAAATTACCTTGTCCCGGACCCTGACCCCACTGTGAATCAGGTTTCCAAGCACCATTGGGTTCTTTGCGACAGCGAGTGTGGACAGTGAGCTCATTACCTTCAAATGTCAGTAGATTATATTGCCAAGGATAACCGGTTACGAGTTCTTTGGTCGGTGCGCCAAAGGTACCAGCACAAATTCCGTCGAGTTTGCGCCCATCTCGGCTGAGGTCGTAACGGAAAAGGCTGGTTTCGGCTTTATGGATATGTCCGTGGAGGAAGAAGCGGAATCCAGCAACGGCTAGTTGTTGGATGAATGCTTGGTCGGTAATGCGATCGCTTCCGTCACTATTGAGGGGATGGTGCCAAACCGCTATTTTCAGGCAGTTGTCGTACTCTTTGTTACGGCGAATCTCAGTCAGGGCGTTACTCAGAGCACCGGAGTGGATACTAGCACGGGTTTTGAAGTGATGATCCAGTTCCCAAGCTGAGTTTAGTCCTAGGATCAGCAAGTTTTGCTCTGGGAGATGGTCGATAATGGCTTGCTGGTCATAGTCGAGGGGATACGGTTCATTTTTGATAGTTTTATAGAATTGGCTGAAGTGGGCAAAGCGTTGTTTGTATTTAGCTTCGTCTGGGACTCCAATCAGCTCTTCACGTTTGATATAGTGACCCTCTTTTAGTTCACCCTCGTAGTTTTCGCGATACAAAAACTGATAAGCCTGCTTTGCTAGTGTCCAGTTTAGGTCATGGTTACCCGGAACTAGAACAATTTTCTCTGGGTCTAGGGAGAAGTCTTGGCGGAGGTTGTCAAGAAACTGTTGTGCAGCGTCGTATTCTTCTGCGGTGGAATAATTAGCGATATCACCCGATAGGATCAAAGCATCAAGGTGAGGGATTTGAAGTTCGTAGCTGAGGTCTTGGGCGAGTTGGTTTGACCAAAGGGTAGCTTGCTCAGGGGTGGTTATATGGAGGTCCGAGAGGTGGAGGATATGGGTGGTTTTACAGGATGTTTTCCCACTCCTCGCCGTCCCAGGGCTCAAATCATGCTTGGCATTTTTTTCTAACCATTGCTTTAGTTGAACACCAATTGGGTTGGGAATATCTTCAGTTTCTAATAAACGAGCGCCAAATTGTATAATAGGTATTTCCTGATCATTGTAGTATTGAGGTATTTTATCTAAATTTTTTAGAATTTCCTCTAAACTTTCAGGGATTTCCTCTGCCGAATTATATAATAAATCAGCACAACAAACTTGATAAGCCTGTTGCATTTGCGTCATAAAGTTGTTTTCTAAAGGAAGCAATAAGTTTACTAAACTAGTTGTAATTTTAAATTTTTCTTTAATTGCCTTTAACTCAGCATTCTTGGGATTTTCTTTAAGAGCGTTCTTAATTAATTTTTCTAAACTATTCCTAGTCTTAAAATATTCTACTAGGTTGTAAACAATTTCATTCAAATTGCCACCACTAGCAACCTGTGCCAGATTTTGACTGAATTGATGTCGTAGCATCATTGCTAATTTCATTTCACTAGGGAAAGCACTACACAGTGCTGACTCTATCTGCTCGAGGAGATAACCAGGGGGATTTCCAGCATTCATTGATGGTTACTTCAATATCTGTGAACAATAGAAGTTAATACTCTGACTCTAATTAAGTATCTACACTCTGATTATACCGAGTTCCGTAAATTTTGCTTTATTTGCTGGCATTTGGCAACCTGGTGGTGGTTTACAGGTTCAGACAACCATTCACCACATTGCTTCACCCTTACGTAAATTTGTCAATAACCCTTGCTTCTCTAATCGCGCACAAATAGCACTGAAAGGACTGCCAGCGTTATAACTAGGTTTCCAGCTTGGGTCACCACTATGATGCAGCGCTACTAAATTCCAGTTAATATCAAAACATGGAGAACCAGAGGAACCGGGTTCGGTATTGGTTTTATACTTAACCGTTGTCCCATTCTCGTTAATAGTAATAATAGCCTCGGTGTCAAAGGCTATTTTTAAGGGTTCGGCCTTGGGATGCTGCACGATAAACAGTGGAGTATTGGGCACAAACTGATAAGGCTCTTGTGGTAACTCAATCCACTGGCGCTTGGGAGAATCGGGATCGGGATTTTTCCCAATCGGTTCGTTCCCAGGAGCTCCATCTACTCTCAGCAAGGCATAATCCAATTCGTCAGGGGTTGGTAACGGATTGTTGGTATAACGACTTTGATCAATTAGCCAGTCATCCTCTACTAAGCGATACTCTGTACCTGGGTTGATAACTTTACCATCCCCTAACTGCTTGTAGTCAAAACGCAGGATAACATTACTAGACGTTGCTTGTTCTAAAATTACCGATTCCACCACATGGTAATTAGTAATAACCACATTGGGCGCAATCAGAAAACCTGTCCCAAATTCACGACTATTATCGTTATTCGTAACTTCGACACGACAGACTTGCCCTTCAATTTGACCTAACCTTTCCCGCCACCGATTTACGTCTAAAAAAGAATTGGTTTTCTTAATAAGTTTTTCTAATCCACCTCTTGCGGATAGGGGGTGAGGCAGAGTAATAGCAAGATTCAACTCCAGAGCAATGGCGAATAACTTTGGGTTACCTGGATTTGATTGATGGGCACGGTGAATTAATTCATCAACCCATCCTTCGGCTTCTGCGGTTTCAATTAACCTAAACACTATTGCTTGTAAATCATTACCCATTGCTATGGCATTCAGGTTTTTATTAAACCTGAATCTTACTACTTCAGCCAATCTTTGCTGATTGGTAAATGCATCAATTAAAGCATTCGTTAATTGTTGATATTGCTGTCCAGTTAGTTTCATTTAGCATTTACATGTGAGTTGTGAACAGAATCCCTTAGGAAAAGACAAGAGGCAAAAAAAACTCTGTACCTAATTAACCTTATAAATTTTATAGCAATTCTGATCAATGTTTTTTACACAACAGCATCTTGACATTACTATTTTATGAATATATAGTTATAAAATATAGTAGGTAAGGATATGTCCCCTCAACACTAGGGTTTTTGACCTACAGCACTTTAAATTCTTAACTACAGTAAAAAAAGTTAGCTTAAGGACAGACAGCGATGTCAATTCGTCAACTGTTTGATCAAGACACCTGGACATACACCTATTTGGTAGCTGACTCCAGCACAAAGGAGGCTGTTCTGATTGACCCTGTTCTGGAGCAGGTGGAGCGTGATTCTCAGCTAATCCAAGAACTCGGTCTCACCTTGAGATTTTGTCTAGAAACTCACATTCACGCCGATCACATTACTGGAACTGGAAAACTTCGAGAATTGACTGGGTGCAAGGGGATGGTTCCAGAAAATGCAACTGCTGCTTGTGCAGATGGACATGTTAAAGATGGTGAAGTTTTACAGGTCGGCAGCTTAGAAATTAAGGCAATTGAAACCCACGGTCATACCGATAGCCACATGGCCTATTTGGTGAACCAGACTCACTTGTTCACAGGAGATGCCTTGTTTATCCGAGGCTGTGGTCGAACCGATTTCCAAAATGGTGATGCTGGCACACTTTATGATAACGTCACCCAGCGACTGTTTACATTACCGGATCAGACATTGGTTTACCCGGGACATGACTACAAAGGGCATACTGTATCCACCATCGGTGAAGAAAAACGTTTTAATCCTCGTTTTGTGGGTAAAGATCGCAATGGCTTTATCCAGTTTATGAACAATCTCAATTTGCCAGATCCTAAAAAGATGATGGAAGCCGTTCCAGCCAATGAAGAATGTGGGCAAGTTGCACAAGTTGCCTAAGATGCCTGGTCTCTAGGGATACAGCACATATAGCAATTCTCAGAGTCATGAGCGACATTGCTGATCCCTTTAAGGCAATAGGCAATAGGCATGCTAGCAATAGTAAAGAGGGTTTTAAGCGATGCAGCGCGGTCTTGGGGGTTCCCCCGGAGACAAAACCTTAGACAGTTGAGCCTTTATGGTTGGTAGGCTATGCAGAAAAGGGGTAAAACTTATTGATTAAGGCTCAACTGTCTTACGGTAACTTCAAACCATGAGCGACTGCATCAAGACAGGGAATCAGTGTCAAATAAGACTGTACCTCATAACTGCGAGAAACGCTATATGACATGTAAATCACCTTTTTTTATTTTTTGATTGGACAATAAAATAGAGGCTCTATTTCCCCTCTTACCTCTTGCCTCTTGAAGATTTCCACAACCGTTGCTCCCCACCCTGCTAACTCCCTACTCCCTACTCCCTACTCCCTACTCCCTACTCCCTACTCCCGATTCCCGACTCCCTACTCCCGACTCCCTACTCCCTACTCCCTACTCCCTACTCCCTATACTCTATTCAAAAAATAGCTTTCAGGAAAATATTCACTAATCATCATCACCGATTGGTGATTAGAAAAGACGCAATAGGTACGAAAAAGCAAATTTGCTTCCGGTTCAATCTGGAAATAATCAGCTAATTCGTTAGCAGGCTTTTTTCCAGTATCCACAATTTCTTTAAAGGTCTCGAATCTCTGCTCTCGCCAGATTTTGCCAATGGGGGTTTTAGTTTTAAGTAAATCTTTTTGAAAGTACTCATCTAGACGATCAATAACAATAATTGACTCAGCATAGATATAATTCTTGCGACTTATTTTACCCTGTAATAGTATTTTCCTATCAAGTACTGAGCTTCCTTTATTTAATTGCATTGGATCTATATCATCAGTTGTCGTTACCAATTCTTCCGACAACTTAACTAGACGAATCTGTTCAAACAGATAGGCTTCCAACATATCGGTTACTGTGCCATCTGTCGTTAAGATAATTCTTTGGAAAATACTCAGATTCGAGGGGTCTATATAACTTCGATTTAGGGATTGCTGTAGATCATTTCTCATTTTTAATAGCAATTATTATTGGGGTGAGGTATTAATTTTTGGGTTTTAGGGAGTAGGGAGTAGGGAGTAGGGAATCGGGAATCGGGAATCGGGAGTCGGGAATCGGGAGTCGGGAGTCGGGAATCGGGAGTGTGGGGCGGGAGTCGGGAGTGTGGGAAGTTTGGGGAGGGTGGGGAGTGGGAAAAAATTATCCAAGCTCTTTCCTACTTTTCCCTGTTCCCTATTCCCTGTTCCCTATTTCCTTGTACCTATAACACCAAAAAATTTTCCAAGGTCTTTCCTACTGCTCCGAAGTCCCTGCTCCCTGCTCCCTTGATAAAAACGCTATATCTAGCGTTTATTGCATGTATGAGGTACAATTATCAACCTCAAAGTCCACCTTTTTAAGGGGGACCAACGGGGGATCCCTTTGTACCTCATGGGAAAGAAAATTGCTATATATATCCTGCGCCACCTTTCGATATTTGCGATTTTACAAATACTTCCGCAATATCAACTCCAACTTCTCCTTAGTTGCTTCTGGAGCTTGATCTAAGGGAGTGAAAATAGCATGCTTCAAGGCGGAATGGGCTTTAGAAACGGGTGGATTTTCAACTAACCGGCGCACTGTCTCTTGAATCACCTTCTGAGCATTAATCGCATTGCGCTGTAGATTATCAAGTATCATATTCACGGTGACATGGTCATGATCCTCATGCCAGCAATCATAATCCGTGACTAGGGCGAGGGTAGCATAGGCAATTTCCGCCTCCCGTGCTAACTTGGCCTCTGGCAAATTGGTCATGCCAATTACTTTTGCGCCCCAACTCCGGTAGAGATTAGATTCGGCCATCGTGGAAAATGCTGGCCCTTCCATGCACAGATAAGTCCCACCGTTATGTACGGTCACCTCTGGTAACTCCAAACTTGCGATCGCATCCACTAAAATTCCCGCCAGTTGGTTGCACACCGGGTGTCCAAACCCAATATGAGCCACAATCCCTTCCCCGAAAAAGGTCGAAACCCGATTCTTCGTGCGGTCAATAAACTGATCCGGTACCAGCATATCTAAGGGTTTGACCTCTTCCTGGAGAGAACCCACTGCTGAGGCAGAAATGATATACTCCACGCCTAACTGCTTCATGGCATAGATATTGGCTCGGAAGGGTAACTCGGAAGGCATCAAATGATGATTGCGACCATGACGAGATAAGAAAGCCACAGTAGTTCCTTCTAGGGTTCCCACCATCAAGGCATCGGAGGGAGAACCAAAGGGGGTTTCAATGGGTACCTCCTGCACATCCTTGAGAGCAGCCATTTTGTAAAGTCCGCTACCGCCAATAATCCCAATTTGTGCTTTTACCATGGTGTTTGTGCTTGCTGTGCCTCAGTCCAACGCTTTGTTATTTTACCAATTGTATTAATTTTTGTTAAGGGATTTTAGGGGAAGAGTGTGGGGAGATAGGGGAGTGTGGGGAGATAGGGGAGAGGGGAGACGTAGTTTTCGATGAAGTTGGTATTTTAAGACTATTTTTGTTGATCAGCCATGTTGGTAATCATTTATTACTCGAATGAAGACTTCTGAGCAAAACCAAAAGAGCGATGCTCTGAAAGAGCCGCTACGCGAACGCATTTTCGCAATCGAAACTAGCCTTGAGCAAAGCAAAAGCCTGGCATAGAGTTAAGTCACGACTCCCGACTCCCGACTCCCGACTCCCGACTCCCGACTCCCGACTCCCGACTCCCGACTCCCGACTCTCGACTCCCGACTCCCGACTATTGAAACTAAAATCTTAGACCAAATCCACCTTGGACAGAGGCAGCCACGCCGCCACCCTCCCGATAGGCATCAAAAGCAATAATCGCATTACCAAACAAAACCGTTTGGCTATTAGGGATCATAAAATCAATACCAGGTTGTATAGCAAAACTCGTTTTATCTCCTACTGGTGAGGGAGAGTGACCGCTAGCAAATACAGCCCCTGCTCCCACGTAAGCATCGGTTTGCCAGTTAAGGGGGAAATCGTAACTAATTGTTGGCACAATAGCAGTGCCAGCACCAATCAGGGCTTGTGTCCGGAAGGAAATCGGGATTTCTAGGAATTTGTAGCGAAACGCAATTAATCCACCAATTTGCTGACCTTCTCCATCATCATCCTTTGTAATACCAAAGGTAGGACCGATTCCCACATAACTTCCGTAGGCAGCTTGAGCAAATGCTGGTTGCGACTTAATCATTAAACTAGCCAGACTCCCCAGCACCAGCGTTCCTAGTGTGGACAATAAACCAATAGCATTACCCATTTCCTCAACTCCTCAATACCTAATTCTAATGATGGCTGCTTTCTCGCTCATATTAGCTTAATTGCTTTGGTGAAACTAATATAGCAAAGGGAATAGGGAACAGGGAATAGGGAACAGGGAATAGGGAACAGGGAATAGGGAACAGGGAACAGGCAAGAAAGTAAAAATTATTTGATTATAATAGAAACCGCTATATACAGGTTGATGTTTTGTTCACTGTTGATAGTTAACTTTAAATCAACGCAATCCATTAAGCAATCTATTCTGGTTAAGGGGGTTTTCAACTCAAGTCAACTCGAAGATAGTGCATCAACTTAGGAGCTTTTGAATTTATGCGTTCGCGTAGCGGCTCTTTCAGAGCATCGCTAATTTTTTGACAATAGAAAAAAATCAAGTAGGCTGATTTTTTTCGTGGTCAATTTATATGATTAAAACTTTATAGCGTTTCTCATAGTTATCAGGTAAACATGATTTTATTCCTACTCCCTACTCCCTACTCCCTACTCCCTACTCCCTATTCCCTGTTCCCTATTCCCTATTCCCTACTCCCTACTCCCTACTCCCGACTCCCGACTCCCTACTCCCTACTCCCTATTCCCTACTCCCTACTCTAAAATAGTGTCACAAACATCGAGGATGAAGTCCACCATAGGTACAAATATAGCGAAGTTGCTGCTCATCTAAATTTTTAACATTAGCAAAATCAACCCCCTTGATCCGGGCTAAATTCGATTTAGGTGGTGGCAAGGTAATAAATTGATTAGCCTTGTTCTGTTTAGCCATAGCAAAGGTAACTCCCAGAAAATCTGCTCCAGCTAAATTAGCCCCTCGCAAATCCGCAGCACTTAGATTAGCGTGACGTAGCTTAGCATTGTACAGCTGGGCATTGCGTAAATTAGCCCCTACCAATTGGGTTGAATTGAAATCAACATTTTTGAGATTAGCATTACTCAAATTTGCCCTAGAAAGATTCGCTCCTTGCCAGCTTGATTGACTTAAATCAGCAGAAGAGAAATCACTCCCCACAGCACTAACTTTGCCCAAACGAGCACCATGAAGACTAGAGAGACTGAATTTTGCTTCCCCCAAATTAGCTCCTGTGAGGCTAGCATTTTCTAAGATAGCTCTACGGAAATCAGCATTAATCAGCTGGGCACTGCTGAGATTAGCACCGATCAGGCTACCGTTATAAAACCTTGCTCGGTTCAGGGTTGCCCCGATTAAATTGGTGCGATTCATCAAGACATTGTCGAGAATAGCACCAGTTAGGTTAACTTCTCTGAGATCAGCTCCGCTAAAGTCACTGACCCAATCATCAAAAGTGCCAAAATGTTCATCCTCACCAGGGCCATAGAAGCGACTACCCTGCAAATTAGCACCGGACAAATTAGCGTAGCGGAAATTAATGCCCGACAAATTCAGATTGTTCAGAATTGGATTAAAATAGCCATAACCCTGATTAACCTTACTGAGGTTAATATAGCTCAGGTTAGCATTATGCACTTGACCGTCGTAGATAGTCAGAATTTTCGAGATAGCTTGCTTAGTTGCTCGGTGCCGCACCGCTAGCACTCCCCCAACCCCTGGTTTACCTTCCCTGGTTAGGGTTTTCTGGTCGTTGGCCAAAGATTGATTCAATATTCGTAGATGGGGAAGGGGTTGAACACCTTTACTGACCAAGGTTTGTTGGAGGGTATCAATCAAGCTAGGGGTATTTTCCTGACCCAGCAAATCCACCAGAAACGGTACAGCACGATGGTCGTCTATCCTACCTAGAGCCAGAATTGATCCCATACGTTCTTCTTGAGCAGTGCTATCAGTGGAGCTTAATTGTTTCACTAAGGTCAGAAAGACCTGATTTTTCTGCTGATTGAACGCTCGCCAATTGGCCTGACTTTGAATATAGATTTGGGTACCCACAAACGTGCCGAGTACAGAACCCATCCCGCCAAAGGTAACAATTAGCAGAGTAAGACCAGGATTTCGGCGCATCCACAACCAAAGATTGGGGGAGTGCTGTTGAGATTTTGAGTACAGGGTAATGGGATTAACTGTTGCGCTACGGTAACCCCAGGTAGCTTTCTGGTGATTAGACCATTGCCCATCAGTTTCCTCCTCTAGCTCTACCTCTTCATACTCTTGAGACCATTGCCCATCAGTCTCCTCCTCTAGCTCAACCTCTTCATACTCTGGTGAGGGGGAGGATTCAAAACTTGACCAGTACGGCAAGAGCAACCGAGAGGAATCCGACACATAAGTTCCGGCTATGTAGTCGTGGAGGCTGCGATGTTGAGCATTTAATACAGAACTAAAACTCTCTGCCAATAGCATCAATCCTGCCAATCCCAACAAAATTAACAAGTCGGGAAACGCTCCAGTGTAGCGCCAGAGTAAATAAGCACTTCCCAGTGGTAATCCCCAGCGTCCCACTGCCTCACGCCACACCGCACCGATCAAACCAGGCGGTTTTCCCGAAGCGGTAACCACTCGCACTCCAAACCAACCTTTGGGAATAGTTTGACCAGTTTTTCCCAGCAGATAAAGTTGCCATAGGGTTACTCCTACTGGCATCACTAACGAAGCACACCAAAAAAAATTGGTCAGGGGAGTGACTCGCTTGGTTAGTTGTAGGCGCGGGTAAGCTAGAGTTTTTGCGATCGCATTCTGGGTTGCCCCCAACACTGGGTTAAGGGGAACCGGTTCTGCCTTCGAGTATTTTTCTGCATACAAACCAATCCCGTAAGGGAGCAATGCACTAGTAGTTACCAGCGATACTTCCAAAAGCGCTGCCACGCAACGCCTAGTCACCAGTGGCAGAACCAAGTTCAGTCGCAGCGGAAAATACCAGCTACCTTCTCGATGTTGACCTGTTTTTAGAGTGGGGCTAGCCATATTTAATTACCAGGCTGCTTATGGTTGCTTTGTAATGACTTTAAACGCTGATTTCAAGGATCAGTAAGCAAATTCCCCGAGATTATAGCAGATTTTGCTTGATACCATTTTTTTTTGCAAACACCTGATGACTATGTTTAACTATGTCTAGACTTAACCAGTTGAATATCGGCAATAGCACTGAACTGCTATGAAATCAAGCCTCATCATTATATAGCAGTTTTAAATTGGGTGAGGTACCCGTCAGCCCTTAGCCCTCAGCCTTCAGCCCTCAGCCCTTAGCCCTCAGCCTTCAGCATTTTAATGCTAGCTGATAACTGTTCGCGTAGCGTGCGCGTAGCGCTTAAGCTGATAACTGATAGCTGATAGCTGATAGCTGATAGCTGATAGCTGATAGCTTACCCGAAACAAATTCAAATGGAGATAGTCAAGTAATCTAGAACAAGTGTATTAGTAATAGATCAGAAGACTTTAGGGGATGACAATGACTAAACTATTCCCACACTGGATGATTGTTCCGATCACCATAGCTGTATGCTTAAGTAGCGCTGGTGTCGCCAGCGCCGAAACCATCAACCTTGAGCCTGAATTCCAGCCTGATCCCATCGTAGTTACTGGAAACTCTGGAGGATCAAACAAGAGCCAATGCGGTATGGTTAGTACCCAGCCCAATCATGTCATTAATTTGAACCAAGATTTTACCTACTTGCGCTTCAACCTAGAAAGCCAGGGCCAGCCCACTCTATTGATTCAGGAGCCAAATGGTACCTCATGTACACAGGCCGATAATTTATCTGGGGGGAATATTGTTAAAATGGGATATTGGGAGCAAGGCAGCTACTCATTCTACGTCGGCGATCGCAATGGTGAACAGCATCCTTATACCTTATCGATCACTAAAACTCCCTAATACCAGCATGCAGAACTAAATCTATATGAATATTAATTTATTTTCACAAAAATTATTCTCTTATTAGATAAATCTAATAAGAGAATTACTATACTTAGTTATATTCACAAGATATATGAACATATTGCCATGTTGAATAAACTGAGTATTTTATCTGTTGCAACCATTGCAAGTATAACCATAAACCAAGGATTAGCTTATGCTGGCTTCGGAGATGGAGGTAGTACAGGTTGGAATGCTGTTAGTAGTAATAGTTGGGAAAGCTGTGCCAATAAAGCTTTAGAAAAAATGACAACTTTTGTAAATAACGGAGATGTCCAATTTGTTCCAGGATGGAAATCACGTTTTAAAATAGGAAATACAGTTATTTTAAATGTTCTATGTAGTCCAGATGGTAATTATGTCACGGTAAGTGTTTTTTGTATTAATGATTGTAGCAGCAGAACTATCGGTCTTCGTAAAAGAATACGTGGAGCTATGAATTGGTGAGGTACCCCAGCCTCAGCGAACGCGCCCCGCGTGACCGAAGGTCAAGCAGGTTGGGGTACTTCACAAGTTCAACACTCAAGAATGATTGTATGCAAGCCTTTTGCCTGACAACTGCAGCGAAGTCTATTGGTGATTAGCGATTACTCTAATCTTCAATCTGCTGAACCGATACGTGACGTACTCCCGACGTTGCCCTAACGGGACAACGCGGGCTTCTTGCCAACACCAGGTACCCCTATCGGGCTTTGCCCGACGCTACGCGAACGGTTATTCGGCAAGCTTTACTCCTGACGGGACGCCCCACCGCCAAATTTAAAATGTTTATTGCCGCATTCACATCACGATCTGCTGTAAAACCACAGTGAGGACAAGAATGGATGCGGTCTTTTAATTCTTTAGGGACTTTTGTTCCACAATTGGAACAGTTTTGGCTGGTATTTCTGGGATTCACTGCCTTCGTGATCAGTCCAGCATTTAAGGCCGTAGGCCACGCTACGCGAACGGCTTTGACTGACAAAATAGACAGGAATTGCCCCCAACCAGCATCTAATACAGATTTAGCTAATTTAGTTTTAGCCAGACCTTTAATATTGAGCTTCTCATGAGCTACTAAATCGTGCTCATCCAGCAACTTTTTTGCAGTTTTAAAATGAAAGTCTTTTCGAGTATCAGCTACCTTTTTATGAGCCACCCCTAATTTCGTTACAGCCTTTTTTCGATTGTTGCTGCCTTTTCTGGAGCGGCTAACAGCTTTTTGGATTTTCTTAAGCCGTTTCTGGGCTTTTCGGTAATACTGAGGGATTTCAATCTCTGAACCATCAGACTTAATCAAGAATGATTTAAGACCCATGTCAATTCCGATCGGACTAGATATCTGATCAACTGGAATAATATTGGGAACAGTGTCATCCTGAACAGACAGTGTGATATAGATTCCGTCAGCTTTCTTGGTAACGGTAGCAGTCTTGATTTTAAAACCTTCAGGAATTGGCCTGTGATAGATCATTTTAACCCAACCAAATTTAGGTAATTTTAATTGATTGCCTTTGATTGGATCTTTTCCTAAAGACGGAAAGGTCAAGGAACGATACCGCCCTTTACCTTTAAAACGAGGTCTGCCGCTCCTCTTTCCTTTAGAATCTCCTTTTAGCCATCTTTTAAAAGCTAGATCTACTCGTTTAACACAATCCTGTAAAACGTGAGCATGAAGATCTGCGTACCAAGGTCTATCCTTCTTGAGTCCAGGCAGTGTCCTCTTTTGAGAGAAATAATCTGGGTTCTCTCTTAATTCTGGTAAATGACAAACAAGAGGGCAGGAGTTAACGGAACAGCGGTTCTGTTCATACCAGTTGAAGCGATCGGCCAATAGGTAATTATATTGATGGCTTAACATGTCTAGCCATCGATCTAATTCCACGACTTGCTTTTTTGTTAATCTCAGCCTGTACTGATATGCCGATCTCATTGTTGCCATCTTGTTTTCGACCTATTCTTAGAGTAGCAATCGTAATTACAATTGCCAATGCAAAAATGAAAGATAAGACTATAATGATCAGGTTGACTAATTTTGAAAAACAGCAACTAAAACAGGAGGCCGACCGCCGGGGGATGACTTCCTCTGAGTTACTAAGAAGCTTGATAGCTCGCTTCCCTGAACCAAAAAAATCCTAGTTGGTGATTCCGTTCTACTCCATCACCGGGCTATCCTTCCCGACGCCCACCTTTCAGGTAGGGCGCGGGGCTGTCGCCCGATACCTCAACCGCTTCCACATCAATTGTACCTGGAGCTGTTAAGCGGTTAAAACGACCCTGTTCTATCTTCAAAACTTCCCCGCAACTGGGGCACTGAGACTGGGTATTATTAAACCCAGTGAACTCATGGGCACAGACTGGACATTGATCTTCGACTAGATTACGTCTGAGCCACCAGCGAACTCCGAACCAGGCAATCACTGGTGAGATGATTAATAAACCAATCAAAATCAAAAAACCATTGACTACCCATCCCAAGCCAACTGTGCCTAGCAAGAAACAAGTTAAGAAGAACGCTAGCCAACAGCCCATACCTGACAGGTTGAACTGAAACTGTCTCGGGGTATTTTGATTCACTGTTTTCTTTTAACAATAACAAATATGATCGGGTAGTTATATCCTAGTTCAGATTCGCCTTAACTTGAAGGGCAACTCCCCCTCGCTGCTTATGGTCCGCAAGGGGCGACTCAATGTTTAGGCAAAATCAAGTAACTCTTGTAACCGCTTTGTCAGAGCCTCTTTACTAAATAACCCTAGGGATTGTTCTCGTAACCACTGACCATCACAGCGTTGATCCTCTCCCTTAAGAATTTCAATACAAGCCGCAGCCACTGCATCAGGGTCTCGATAGGGAACTTGCCAACCAAGCTGACCATCTTGTAAGGGATCAGCAGAACCATCAGAATCCCCAGAAAGGACAGGTTTACCACAAGCCATGGCCTCCAGGTATACAATCCCAAAGCCTTCTTGAGAGGGCATGACGTAGGCATCAGCTACTCGGTAGTGTTCCACTAATTCTGGTGTAGGGACAAAACCAGCAAAAACCACCTGATCGGCAACACCCAAATCTTTGGCTAGCTGTGCCAGTCTCGGTTGATCATCACCACGACCAATCACTAGATATTTAACCTCTGGAAAGATTTTTGCGATCGCAGGAAGTGCTTGAATGGTAACATCAACTCCTTTATAAATATCCCCAGACCACAGACGGGCCACAGTCATCAACACCTTAGCACCAGTCAGACCATACTTTTCGATTAAGGCTGGTGATTTCGGACCAGGAGTAAAAGTATTCCCATCAACTGCACAAGGCAACATCTTGACCTTTTCAGGATTTAAGTGATTGGCAGCACAAGCGCGATCGCGACTGTAACGACTGATAGTCCAAATTGCTGCTGCCCGGTCTAGGGCATTACGTTCTTTTAGGGGTAAGGGTTGCCAAACCTCTTTGCCATAGGTCAAAACTGTATAGGGAATCCCCAGACTATTGCACAACAGCTGAGTCAGGGGAGCCAGTTTGATATGACCGCAGAAAACATGCTTGGGACGTTTTTGCCATAAATAAAACCATAGCGCTATTGTTAAGCGAACACGCCCTAGCACAGGAGACTTAGTTTTCAGGTAATGGAATTTGAGTGGGTAGACATCAAAGGGATTGTCACAACCAATACCATCCCGCAGCAAAAATACTTGAGCGCTAGAACTGGTAACAGTCTTAGCAGCAACAGACAAATATGCCTGGAAAATATCTTTGACGTAGGATTGGATGCCCCCTTCACACTCAAAAATCTCTAGGAAAATGAATACGTAGTTAGATGCGGTTTTCTGTGTGTCGCTCAAATTCGTTAGTTTTGAATTCGATTCACCTATCTTACCCTCGAACTATTTCTAAAAGCATTAGGGATATTAGGGAAAAAGAACCAAGAACTTGTAGCCATGGGAGACAGGGTTACGATACTTGGCACTGAGGAAATTCTTTGAAATTCCTATCAAGCAAAAATCCCACGGCTCAAAGTACGTGGGATTTTCAGAAAAGCTTTTTTACAGGACTAATCACGCTACCACTGGAAATCCCACAAACTCTAGATGAAGCTTCCACCACCTGGTTATCACCGTTCGCGTAGCGTGGCGATAGCCAGGTGGTGGTGTCTTATGCTAATCTAGGGCTAGCCGCAGCCCACAAATCACACAAGCAAACCCAGCTTCTAGGTGGTCGTCCAGAACTTTTGCTGGAACGACCCTCACCGTCATTTCTGCGAGTGAGTTTAAACACACCTCTAGCACCGATGTTGTAAGCGCCGTTTAAGTCGGCATTAAACCGCTTACCTGAAGGGAAGGTTGCCAAAGAGTATTTTTGAGAATTTCTCTTAACCGTACCAGAGCCATCAAAAGCAAGTTTAGAGGTATAAGACGCAACGACTTCTATCACTTTTCCACCCAATTCAGCCCATTTCATTTCTGTGAAGTCGCGGATTTTTGCCTTGAGCCATCCGTGGAATCTTTGTTTTAAATTAGACCGCTTTCGTCCACCAATGGGCTTCCACCCTTTAAGATTCTCGAATACAATGGCTTCCGAGTTAAACTTTTCAGCAATCTCAACAATCCGCTTGGAAACAATATGGCCAATTTGGTTATTGATTCTTTGGCATTTTTGATAAGTCAAAGAGCAAAAACCTTTATGTAGTTTTCCTCCTTTTCCCATCGTTTTCGATGCTCTTGCTGATACGGACTTTAGTCGTTTGTCCCTGCGGTCTATGTCTCTTCCAAGATGAATAAAATCACGTTCGCGTAGCGTCGGCTTTGCCGAATGGATTACAGTGCCACTATGGGTTACAACTGCTACGGTAGCGGTAGTATTAATCCCTAAATCTACCGCAGTTATGTTAGCCAATGGCTGGCGTTTTTCGGGTTTGCAAGTAAACGGAACAGACAGATGACAGTACCGTACGTTAAAAATCAACGAAGGGGACATCATCTTGTTTGTAGCTATCTTATGACGCTCTCTTAGACCAGTTATTTGAACTGTAGTCCAAACCCAATCTTTACCATTAAAAGCCTTGATTTCGATTTGGTCAAAACCATGTAGCTTGTAACATTGACCTTTGTACAAAGCTGGATAGCAGCCAGTATCAGCATTTAATCTTGGTGGCTTGCTATCTTTTCTTTTTCGACTACCAGACTGCCATTCACGGTATCGAGTCACATAACTACTAACCTGTCCAGCGGCAAATGCTATCGCAGCTCGACGGTAGTAACTAGGGAACTTGTAAAAAGCCTTGTTGAATTGTGGATATTTGATATTTGGACGCTTGGCTGTTTTATGCATCAACTTTTCGACAGCAGGAGTTAGCTGTACAGCAGTCAAGCCACCAAGCTCAGACCAATGAGTATAGATAATACCGACTAAGTACCTACAAGCCTGACGATAAACTTTAACCGTCTCCGAAAACAAGATTTTTTGTCCGGGAGACGGATTAAGCTTCCATTTATCAGTCCTGATGACTTTGGTCGGCGTTTTCACTAGTCTATGATTCTATTGTTAGTTAATATTTTAACCTCTAAAAATGTAGACGACAATAGATTGATTGATGTTTTAGGTTTTTAGCTATTGTTGTTGGCGTGGACTAACCCCCACCTGGACGAGGTGGGGGAATGCGTCTCACGTCTTGTTCAAACTCTAGTTGTAGGATCAGCCTGATGGTTAGGCTTATCTTAAAACAGACCCCAAGTCAAAGACTGATCAATGGGTAAGGTAGCACCAACACCAAGCCAGATGGTGACTAGGGTACCAAATAAAAATACCGTAGTTGCCACTGGACGGCGGAATGGGTTCTGGAATTTGTTCACACCTTCGATGAAGGGAACCAGCATCAGACCCAAGGGAACTGATCCCATAGCAGCAATACCCAAAAGTTTATTAGGGAGAATGCGCAAAATTTGGAAAACAGGATATAGATACCATTCCGGGAGGATTTCTAAAGGTGTGGCAAAGGGATCTGCTGGCTCACCAATCATAGCTGGATCAAGCACAGCTAAACCAATGCATAAAGCAATGGAACCCATGATTACCACTGGGAAAACGTAGAGGAGGTCATTAGGCCAAGCTGGCTCGCCATAATAATTATGACCCATCCCCTTGGCTAGTTTGGCACGTAAAATGGGATCGTCTAGATCCGGCTTTTTAAGAACTGACATTGCTTAAATTATTCTCCTTAATAAGTAAAGGTAAGCAGGTGGCAGCAGGAAGGTTTGCATTTAGTTTTAACACTTTCCTGACTTTTAGTCAGTACAGATTTACAACGGACCAGAAATGCCCTGTTTGCGAATCATCAGGAAGTGCAGCAACATGAATACAGCGATAAACCAAGGTAGAACAAAGGTATGTAGACTGTAGTAGCGACTCAGGGTACCCTGACCTACACTAGTACCACCGCGCAGCAGTTCAACGATTAAAGAACCAACCACGGGAATAGCTTCAGGAACGCCAGATACAATCTTGACCGCCCAGTAACCAACTTGGTCCCAAGGCAAGGAGTAGCCAGTCACACCGAAGGAGACGGTAATTACTGCTAAAACTACCCCTGTCACCCAGGTCAGTTCACGGGGCTTCTTGAAACCACCAGTCAAATAGACCCGGAAGACGTGCAGAATCATCATCAGCACCATCATGCTGGCAGACCAGCGGTGAACAGAGCGGATCAGCCAGCCAAAGCTCACTTCAGTCATAATGTACTGTACAGAGCTAAATGCCTCAGCGACCGTCGGCTTGTAGTAGAAGGTCATGGCAAATCCAGTGGCGAACTGGATTATAAAGCAAGTTAGAGTAATTCCACCCAGGCAGTAAAAAATATTAACGTGGGGAGGTACGTACTTTGAAGTGATGTCATCGGAAAGTGCCTGAATTTCCAGACGCTCCTCAAACCAGTCGTATACTTTCGAGTCAGTGATTTGCTTAGAAAACATGAGGCCAGAGTTTCCGAAAGGATTTTGCCGTCAGACGTTGAATGTCGGAGTCTTCAACTCCCTAAGTTACAACGAATACAGCCTATATGTTACATGATGTTAATTTTAACATGACTTGCTTCATTAATTTGCCGTAAACTCTGGCGGTTACAGCCCTAATATTATACCTGATAGCGGTTACAGGTAATATAACTTAACAAGTACTCTAATAATTTTGATCATGCACAAACGATCCTTGTGGGTTGGACTCCTACTAACCTTGCCAATCATGCTATTGTCTGCCTGGTGGACACCAA
This sequence comes from Moorena sp. SIO3I6, assembly GCF_010672095.1. NCBI lineage: Bacteria > Bacillati > Cyanobacteriota > Cyanophyceae > Coleofasciculales > Coleofasciculaceae > Moorena > Moorena sp. SIO3I6. The sequence goes on from NZ_JAAHHU010000002.1 coordinate 31,265, forward strand.
CAGCCGCTGCCTTCTCTCAGGAGCAAAGGCTTTTTTCCCAAGCATGGCGGATTGTCTCTCAATCCTACGTTGATGATACCTTTAACCATCAAAATTGGTGGTCGTTACGTCAGAAGACCTTGAAAAAGCGGCTGCCTAATCGTGAAGCTACCTATACTGCCATAGAAAAAATGTTAGGGAGTCTTGGGGATCCCTTCACACGATTGCTCAGACCTGAACAATATCATAGTTTGCAAATCAGCACCTCTGGTGAACTCTCCGGTGTCGGGCTACAAATTGCCATTGATGGGGAAACTGGTCAGTTAGAAGTAATCACCCCAATTGCTCAATCACCAGCGGATTTAGCCGGTATCCGACCACGGGATCACATCCTAGAAATTGATGGCATGTTGACTAGGGAAATGACTCTTGATGAAGCGGCAGCACGGATGCGTGGACCAATTGGTACAACGGTTACCTTGACAATTCAAGGCCAGAAAGAACAGCCAAAATTGGTGGAAATAGTACGCGATCGCATTTCCCTAAACCCAGTGTATGCAGTGCTCGATACCCAGGAAAATAGAGACCCAGTCGGTTATATTCGTCTGTCTCAATTTAGTGCCAACGCCCCAATGGAAGTTGCCCACGCTGTTGCTCAATTCAAGGAGATGGGTGCCCATGGCTATATTCTTGATCTGAGGAATAACCCAGGGGGTCTATTGCAGGCAGGTATTGAAATTGCTCGCCTCTGGTTAGATCAAGGCACTATTGTTTACACCGTTAACCGCCAAGGCACCATTGGTAGCTTTGAAGCCTATGGTGACGCTCTTACGGAAGACCCCTTGGTCGTATTAGTTAATGAAGGCAGCGCCAGTGCTAGTGAGATTCTAGCTGGGGCTTTACAGGACAATGGTAGGGCAAAGCTAGTCGGGGAAAAAACCTTTGGCAAAGGGTTAATTCAGTCGTTATTTGAACTAATCGATGGGTCAGGATTAGCAGTTACTGTTGCCAAGTACGAGACCCCCAATCACCGGGATATTAATAAATTAGGGATTGAGCCAGACTTGGAGGTGCCTTTAGAAGCAATTACTATGAGCCAAGTGGGAACAAAAGCAGATACTCAGTATCAGGAAGCAATCAAGTTGTTGAGTTCTGATACTTTTCTAGCTAAGGCAAGTTAGGTGGTCATTACATAATGGCCTCAGAGCATCAGGCCGTCAGGGCGTCAGATATATAGCTCTTCTGGGTTTTTAAACTCTGCGCTCACTTCTGATAAACGCTCTGTAGCTTGGTCAATCACCCCTTTGCCTCGCAAAAAACCAGTATTGGCACCAGGACAGATAAATTGAAGAGTCTCTGGGGTAAAACGCTTAAGCAAAGATTGCAGACTCCGAATCTGTCTTGGCCAATGAAATGTTTTCGGGGTTCGCAGGGGCAACAGTTCTCCTTGTTTACTAGGAAGCAAATGACGCCCAGAAAATAGCACACCCCCGGCACCAGTGTAGTAAAGACAAGAAGAACCAGGAGAGTGACCAGGAGTCCAAATGACGTAGCAGTAGGGATTTATAGTCAACTGCTGGTGAAATGTAACTACGTCCAATCCCGGCAGTAAGTAAGCCTCTTGTTCTTGAATCAGGACTTGGCATCCCATACTCTCCTGAATTTCCTTTGCTTTACCAATACCACCGCGATGGGTAATAAACAGTAATGAGACTCCCCCTTGCTCACGCAAAAATTGTTGGTTAGTCTCATTCCAGGCAGGACAATCAATCAATAGGTTGAAGGAATTTCCTACAATAATATAAGCCGTACCACCTAACGTATCTCGATTGGGTGGAAAAGCGAAAATGGTATCTAGAACAAGGCGTGGTGGCTTGGATGCAGCAGGTTGCTGATTAGAAGATGCGCTTGGCGTAAGATTAAAATCGCCTTTTGCTGGAGTATCGGGTTGCACAATGCTTGTAGTTTAATTGTAGTTTTTAGTAGACGGTGTGATCTTTCATCATGGAACTCTGGCTACTCCCATTTATTTTACTCGCTGTGATCACTTACTTCGTTATCCAGCGAAGCGTTGCTAGCCTCACTCGGACACCAGTCTGGTTACTGTGGCTGGTAATGATGACTCCACCACTAGTCTGGATTGGTTGGACTCTGTTCAATGGTGAGAACACACCAATACCACCAGCCCTATTGCTCGGTCCATTTGTCATTTGCTTGCCATTGTACTGGCTGCTGATTCAATGGGGACGCTCAGATCCCAATTCAACAATGACCAAAGAGAATCCTACTAAAACAACTACCTCAGACCCGGTCGCCAAAATTTCATCGGCAACTGAAAAGTCAAGCCTTCGTCCTATAACTAAAGAAGAAGAAAAAGACCTCAGAAATTGTTTTCCCTGGGGAATCTACTATCTCCAGAATATTGAGTACCGACCTCAAGTGGTGTTGTGTCGCGGCAAACTGCGCACTAACCCAGAGCAAGCCTACCGTACCGTGCGGTCAAATATAGAAGCCGAGTTTGGCGATCGCTTTTTCGTAGTCTTTCAAGAAAGCTTTAGCGGCAAACCCTTCTTTGCTCTAGTGCCCAATACCAAAAAATCAACCAAACCTTACAGGGGGTCTCAATCATTAACGCGACCTGGTTTAGCATTGGGGCTGATGGTGATTACCTTGTTTACCACCACCTGGATGGGAACTCAGATAGCTGGGGTGTCGGAAAATCCCCTTACTGACCCAGCGCTTTTACTGCAAGGACTGCCCTATGCCCTGGCCTTAATGGCAATTCTCAGCATTCATGAACTTGGCCATTATTTCGCCGCAATGGTTTACAAGGTGCGTACAACTCTGCCTTACTTTATCCCGATACCCTTTTTATTCTTGGGAACATTGGGAGCATTTATTCATATACGCTCTCCTGTTCCTAACCGTAAAGCCTTATTTGATATAGGCATTGCTGGTCCACTAGTCGGCTTAGTGGTTACCCTACCAATCCTAATGTGGGGATTAGCTCATTCCACTATAGTGCCTTTGTCTGACTCTTCAGGAATCTTGAACCTAGAATCCCTCAATCCCCGATTTTCCTTTTTGCTCACCTTACTAAGTAAATGGGCATTGGGCAGTGAATTTGTCTCCAACACAGCCATTAACCTTCATCCTGTGGCAGTCGCTGGTTATGTCGGTTTAGTTGTTACTGCTTTCAATTTAATGCCAGTGGGGCAACTTGATGGTGGGCATATCGTCCATGCCATGTTGGGTCAAAGAACTGGTATGACCATTGGTCAAATTACCCGGCTGTTAATGATGCTCTTAGTATTGATTCAGCCAGAATTACTCCTGTGGGGAATTATTATTTTATTCATGCCAGTGGCAGATGAACCAGCCCTTAATGATGTTTCAGAACTTGACAACTGGCGAGATTTGTGCGGAATTATAGCATTGTTGATTTTAGTCAGTATTATTTTGCCAGTACCAGGAACAATCACTAAGTTGTTAACTATTTAGTCAAAATTTAACATTGAGGAGTGAAAATTGAGACTATAAAATTGTTAATTGTGAATTGTTTGATATTAACAGTTAACAATTAATAATTAACAATTGAATAAAGTGGTTGTCATAGAAATCAGGTACACAGGATTTTTTTCCCTACTCCCTACTCCCTACTCCCTACTCCCTACTCCCTACTCCCTACTCCCTGTTCCCTATTCCCTGTTCCCTTTGCTATATAATGACTAATGACAAACAACAAGTAAATGTTATCGGTGGTGGACTAGCGGGTACAGAAGCCGCTTGGCAAATTGCTCAGGCAGGAGTACCAGTGGTGTTGCACGAAATGCGACCAGTGCGACTATCTCCAGCTCATCATACTGCTGAATTGGCAGAACTAGTATGTAGTAATTCCTTTGGTGCTAAGTCAAGCGATCGCGCTGCGGGTTTGTTGCACGAAGAATTGAGACGCCTTGATTCAATTATTATTGGCAAAGCTGATCAACATGCTGTTCCAGCTGGGGGTGCCTTAGCTGTAGACCGAGCAGTATTTAGTCGGGAATTGACTGAAACCTTAGCTAGTCATCCCCTGATCGAGTTGCAGCGGGAGGAAGTTCCGCAAATTACTACCACAGGGGTGGTAGTACTGACAACCGGTCCGTTGACTAGTCCTGCTTTAGCCGAAGACCTGCAACAGTTCACTGGTTTAGAATACTTTAGTTTTTTTGATGCTGCATCACCGATTGTAGTGGGGGAATCCATCAATCGTGATATCGCCTTTATGGCATCCCGGTATGACAAAGGAGAAGCTGCTTATCTTAATTGTCCCATGAATCGGGAGCAATATCGTCACTTCTGGGAAGAACTGTGTGCAGCTCAAAAGGCGGAATTGAAAGACTTTGAGCAAGAAACTGCTAAATTTTTTGAAGGGTGCCTACCGATTGAGGAGATGGCTCGTCGCGGGGAAGATACTATGCGCTATGGTCCTCTGAAGCCAGTGGGACTGTTTGATGCCCGTAAGGGAGACTTCCGCGCTCCAGAAAATCAGCACCAGCGTCCTTATGCTGTGGTACAGCTGCGACAGGAAGATAAAACAGGTCAGCTGTGGAATATGGTGGGATTCCAAACCAATTTGCGCTGGGGTGAGCAGAAACGGGTATTTAGACTGATTCCAGGTTTGGAAGAAGCAGAGTTTGTGCGCATGGGGGTGATGCATCGGAACACGTTTCTGAATGCTCCTGAGTTATTGCAACCAACCCTACAGTTCAAAAAACGGTCTACTTTGTTGGCAGCTGGTCAATTGGTAGGAACAGAAAGTTATACAGCAGCAGCTGCAGGAGGGTGGCTAGCTGGTACCAATGCGGCGCGATTAGTATTGGGATTGGAACTGGTAACGATGCCACCCACTACGATGATGGGAGCGTTGTTTGAGTTTATCAGTTCCGCATCACCTAAGCATTTTCAGCCTATGCCACCAAATTTTGGCATTTTACCCGAATTGCCAGTGCGGATAAAGAATAAGCGAGAACGGTATGGAGCATATCGCGATCGCGCTTTGGCAGATCTTAATGATTGGTTGAGTAGGCTGCGCCTATCTGCAGCTTAAGAACTCTTATAATCCAAAAACAAAACTTTGACTTATTCTGACTCGAAGCTCCTGACTTGATATTCCTAAATTTTAGAGCTTTTAAGTGAAGGTGCAAGATATTAGAATGGGTAATGGCTTGGGAGTAATCCTAGTTACAAATTTACCATTACCCAATTTTTACAATACTGATTTTCCCGGATCTAATATCAGTATCATTCAATTTATGTTTACCAATTAAGTGCGGGATAGCTCAGCTGCCATCGCTGTTTTCTTAGCATCCACATCTGGTTCCTGAACTAAAGAAGCTTTTTTTATAGAACTCTTCTCCAAATTAGCAATCGGGGCAACGATTGGCCAAAAAACGGTTGCTATCGTCAACACTATCCAAGATATGCGGATTTGCTCAGGAGATAAATTAGTGTCTTTCTGGAAAGCTTGAAACCAGATCGCAAAAAAGTAGAGAGCGCCAGAAACGTAAAATCCTGCTAGTACCGTCATAACTAAATTCAATCCTAATATTGGTTTAATTACAAGTTTTAAGTCGGTCTGATTGACTGAAAACTCTGATGATATCAAGTCCGGTTAATTACTGTTTTGTTAACTATTCCCTTGATGTTTGGTAATGGGCAATCGGGAATCGTCAACTACTAATTTCCAATTACGAATTACCAATTACCCGATCAGGGATATAATCATTATTTGACCGGATTTGAGATGAGCTACCTTTACAGAGTTACCGAAAATTAGGCTAAAGTAACAATTTTACTGAAAAAAAGTCTCAATTCCCCCAAAGTGAACAGTTAGGGAACGGGTAAAGGGGAATTGAGAACAGAACGATCAAGTCTTCTGTTGCCTATTGTCATCTCCCCAAAAAACGAGATATATACTGTAATTCACGGAATTTAAACCCGCTGTATACTTGATTTCCCTTACTTAAATAGACTAGAGGACTGAGGTTTGCGCTGAGGTTGTTGCTAGAGTTTGTGGTGTTTACTTTGATGTATGATTTCCCAGCTCAAATACCTTAGATACCTAAATAGTAAACACTAGTCCCCATAATGACAACACTAATGGTTTACCCTCAGTCTTAACTATGGGGCAGCAGTAGTAGATAATATCCAAGGAGTGTTTAACTGTCGTCAGGATAAATTGATCTACAACCGTTGACAGCTGTATTCGGGAATTTTTTCGATGATTGTTCACAATACTGAGATAGTCTGTGGTTAAGGAAATTCGGCAGAGGGGAATTTATACCAAAAACTTCAACGCCTTTGGTAGGGTTAGGGATTGGTATGGCTTACACGGCATAGGGAGAGTTTGTTTAGGCTGTCTGCTTTGGCTGCTAATCGTCACAATTCCAGGGAGTACTTCTCCCTCAACCAACCCAGAAGTAGTAAACCCAGGAGCAGTAAACCCAGGAGCAGTAGATACCCTGCAACAAATACAGCAACATATTGAGCAGCAGCGGTCTAGTATTATTAAGGAAAGCGATCGCATATCTAATGTGGAGCAATCTGCTCAGAAGAAGCTGGGTGTGATTGAGCTTAATCTCAAGTCTACTGATACGGCTAACCAGGATTACAATGGGCAAATCCAACTCGCTAACCAGCGTCTAGACCAGTTGCAGGAGGATTTAGCAATTGCCGAGAGAAGCTATTACGAAAAGCGTGCTGCAATCATTGCTCGACTGCGTTTTCTACAGCGCCAGCCCACTGCTGAAGTTGGCTCGAATATCCTGCTCAAAAGTCAAGATATCAACGAATTTCTGGCTCAACGCCGCCGATTGAAGTTAGTCTATCAAACAGACCAGAAAATCTTAACTAGTTTAAAAGCTGAAGCCGACAGCATTAACCAACGCAAAACCGAGATAGAGGCTCAGAAAAACCGAGTTTCCTTACTTAAACAGCAACTCCTAGCCAAAAAGAAGCAGTTTCAAGCTCAGCTCAAGACACAGCAACAACTGATTGAGCGACTTAATTCTAACCGAGAAGCTTTAGAAGCATCCCAAGCTCAGTTAGCAGAAGATTCTAAAAATCTTGTGATCTTGATTCAACGAGAGATTGCCCGTCAAAACAAGATTGCGGCAGCTAGGAAAGCAAGGCTTCGCAAAACGGTTATTTTTAATACTGGTCAGCTACTTTATCCCAGTAATGGCTCCATTACCAGCAGCTTTGGTTGGCGACGTCACCCCATTCTAGGTACATCTCGGTTCCATTCTGGGATTGACTTTGGGGCTAGTTATGGCAGTACTATTCGAGCAGCAGATAGCGGTACAGTAATTTTGGCTGGTTGGTATGGTGGTTATGGCAATACAGTAATTATTGACCATGGCGACAGTATTGCTACCCTCTATGGTCATGCCAGTAGACTGTTGGTGACGAAAGGAGAATCGGTGAAACGAGGAAATGCGATCGCAACCGTTGGGTCTACGGGTTTCTCTACCGGTCCCCACCTCCATTTTGAAGTTCGTAAGAACGGTGAACCTGTCGATCCGGCAAGTTATCTGTAGCCGATGGCACAAGCTTAGGCAAATTTAAAACGGTTTACACTTTTCGGTGCTCAAGTAGTGTATAATAAGTAATTGCGATAGTGTGCTATTATCAAAGCTAATCAAATAGAGTAACCCTTGATATAGTCACTCAAGCATAAGGGCGCGTAGCTCAGTGGATAGAGCACCAGATTCCGGTTCTGGGTGTCGGGGGTTCAAATCCCTCCGTGCTCGTTTAGATAACTTAAAATAGCAATCCTACTTGTATTCTATGAAGGGAGAGCTCTGGCGTTAGGCACGACCAGAGCTTAACTGCCGTGAAAGTTGCAGATTTAATTATTACTATTCAGTTAAAAATTAATAAGTAACAAGTAATAATTAACAAAATTTCCCTAACCATAATAATATTTTGATTAACTGAACTTCCCATCACTGTCTATCCTAGAGCCCATCATGACCCTTCCAGACTTAGTGACGTGGCTAAAACAACGAACTGCTCTGAGTATTTTGACTCAGGAAGTGTTAGAGAATCTAGCACCTAAGCTGGAAGAGCGGATTTTGCCCGCAAACCAAACCTTAGTGCTAGCAAACACGCCTCCCGCAGGATTATATATTCTCCGCTCAGGTCGGGTCGAAAGCAATCCTGAGGATTGGCAAGCTGTGGGTTTACTCCCTGGGGCAGTAATTAATCTACAAGCTCTATTATTGAACAAACCTGTTGAGCAAACCTTAATTACCCTCAACGAATGTCAGTTTTGGTTTGTCAGTGCTTCCGAATTTCGGGCACTCGTGGAACACTATCCAGAAATTACCCAAGCTTTCTCCCAACAACTGGCTGAAGAAGTAGAAGAGTTATCCGCTCAGCTAGCCTATGAACAAGAGCGTCAAACTATCTTACGACCATATCTGGTTAGTAAAGCCAAACGGGGGATTAGTGACTACTCCCACATCAAATCAAAGATTATGATGTGGGCTTCTCTCTCCTCACGAATGAGACTTGCTGCTCCTCGGCGGAGGCCGACGCTACGCGAACGATATCCTGTACCGATTTACTACAGCCATTAAGCGGCAGTCCAACCGCCAATAATCCACGATTCAAAATGTTAATCCCGCTATTCCAGTCGCGGTCAATTTTGACGTTACAACTAGAACAGCAATGAACGCGTTCGCGCAGCGTCGGCTTCGCCGAATCACTTAAACTTTTTTTGACCCTAGAGCCACAATTAAAACATTCAATACTTGTGCCACGTGGATTAACTTCCTGGACTAACAAGCCGCGTTTTACCGCCACTACTTGCAATATTTCCAAAAATGCTCCCCAGGCTGCATCATGTATCGATTTTGCCAACTTAGTCTTGGCGAGTCCTTTGATATTTAGGTTTTCGTGAGCAATCAAGTCATATTTACTACACAGCCAATGAGCAACCTGATAATGAAATTCTTTTCTGCATCGGGTCAGATGAAGATGTAACAAAGCTACTTTATGTTTGGCTTTTTTCCAGTTATTTGACCCTTTCACGCGACGAGACATTACTCGCTGAGCCTGAGCAAGCTTTTCCTGAGCCTTCCTGTAAAACTGCGGAATAGGTACCGCCTCGCCATCGGAAGTGGTCAAAAATTTTTCCAAGCCAACGTCAATACCGACGGCAGACTTGACTGAATCTATGGGTAGTAGTTCAGGCACAGTATCGTCTTTCATTGAAAGACAGCAGTACCAACCATCGGCCTTTTTGACAATAGTGCATTGCTTAAGGATAAAGCCTACGCCCTTCGGGCAAGCTTCGCTAACAGGTAATGGTCGATGCATTATGACAGGCATTGATCCAATTCGGCTTAGTTTTAGAACACCATCAACTAAATGTGCCCCCGCCTTAGAACTATTCACTCTAGGAAAAACAAACGATCGAAGCTCTCCAGGTTTTTTAAAACGAGGTCTACCTCCACGCTTGCCGCTAGCATCAGGTTTTCGCCATCTGTCCCACGCTTTGTTAAGACGTTGTAAATTTACCTGTTGGGTTTCTGCATAAATTTTTTTGTATTCGGGAAACAGTTTTTTGGTTTCTTTGAGAGCTGCTTGCTGAGTGTAATAGTTTACTTGCTCTGGGATTTCTCCAATTGGCTCACTCACTAAACTGCACCTATCAATCGGAGAACGAGTCCGATTTAGCCAGTCAAGTCGTTGACCTAAAGCATAGTTCCAGTGACGGCGCAGTAGTTCGAGCCACCTTTCCATGGTGACAATTTGTTCGAGGCTTGGCTTGATTCGGTAGCAGTAGGTGAGTATCATAGATTTATTATAGCACTTACTGTAAAACTATGAAAGGTAATTACACAAAGGCAAATAGGTCTGTATATCGTCTTACTGTGCATATTGTACTAGTAACCAAGTATAGACGACTTGTCATATAGCGAGCAAATTTTGATTCGGCAGAGCCGACGCTGCGCGAACAGGTTAAAGCAGATTTGCTCTGATACTTGTGTCAAATGGGATTGCAATAAGCGTGGAATTTAACGGAGAGAAAGATCATATTCACTTACTTGTTGACCTTAATCCTAAGGTGGCTCCAGTTAAACTAATAGCTAATATCAAAACTGTGACCAGTAGATTAATTCGTTACTGATTTTCTGAATACTTGAAGCGGTTTTACGGAGACAAAAAAGTTTTCACCGACAGGATCTTATTTTGTGGCTTCCTGTGGTGGCGTGACGATCGAGCAATTAAAGAGTTATGTCCAAAATCAGGATACCCCGTCAGGTAATTCCCCTCCCGCTAACCCTTCGGGTATAACGGGAGACCCCTTACCTGTTTAGTTGGGAAAAGTCGCTATGGGGTGCGACTGCGATCGCAAGTTAAACAAGCAGCGGAAAACCGCGAATCGGTGATAATCTTCGGAGAACCTGGACTGGAAAAAGATAACATAGCAGCCTTGATTCATTTTAGTTCTCCCTATCGGCGAGAAGCCATGATTAAAGTCGATTGCTCTAAATTACAAGCCAGTGGAGCAGAATTATTTGGTCGTGCCGGGGGGAAACCTGGCTTAATTGAAGCCTTAGGTCAAGGAACTCTACTATTAAATAATATTCAAGAACTTAGCCCAGAACTTATTCCAGAAATTGCTAATTTACTTAGAACCAATACCTATACTCCAGTCAACCGTTCCCAACCGGTAGTCGCTCATGGGGGAGACCCCCAAGACCGCGCTACCTCAGAACATACAAATGTTGCACCAGCCAACGTCTCTACCAGTCAGGCTCGGATTATCATGATTGCCGAGAGAAAACTGCCAGAGATTGATTCAGTGGCAGAAAAATTGATTAAAGTACCACCACTACGGGTACGAAAAGCCGACATTGGTGACATAGTCAACTACTATATTAGTATCATATCTCGTGCTAAATGTATTAATAAAAACCGGATAACTCCCGAAGCATTACGGCGATTACAGGCTTATGATTTTCCCAATAATCTCAGGGAATTATTTAATTTAGTTGAACGAGCAATTGTACAGCTAGAAGGATGATCAGAAGTAACTGAAGAAATTATCTGGCCCTCCCAAAGTAAGAAAAAGAAATTTCGTCTCAATCTCTTAAATGCTTATCCAGGGTTACGTCGCTTTCTCCGCAGCCCTTGGTGGCCAGACCGGATTAATTATGGCTTTACATTAACGGCTTTTGCGATTATTGTTGTTATTTTATTTATCGGACCTCAGAATCGTCAAGAAAACTTTGCGCTTAATTTATTCTGGGCGTGGTGGTGGCCCTTAGTATTAATTAGTTTTCCCTTTGTGGGTAGGTTATGGTGTGCAGTTTGTCCATTCATGATTTATGGAGAAGTTACTCAGAAATTATCCCTGTGGCTATTTCCCCGTAAGTTAAAACGTTGGCCCCGAGAACAGGCTCAAACCTGGGGAGGATGGTTTTTGTTTGGCTTATTCTTCCTGATTTTATTGTGGGAAGAACTGTGGGATTTGGAAAATACCGCTTATCTTTCCGCTTGTCTGCTGTTATTAATTACAGCAGGTGCGATGATATGTTCCGCAATTTTTGAGCGACGCTTCTGGTGCCGCTATTTATGTCCCATTGGCGGCATGAATGGCATGTTCGCTAAACTAGCGATAACGGAATTACGAGCACAACAAGGGATATGTTCAGCGGAATGTAGTACCTATCAATGTTATAAAGGTGGTCCAGAAAAAGGGGAGGGGATGGAAACCGATGGCTGTCCTTTGTACTCTCACCCAGCACAATTGGAAGATAACCGGGATTGTGTGTTGTGCATGACCTGTTTGAAAGCCTGTCCCCATCGTTCAGTAGAAGTGAATTTACGTCCTCCAGGTATTGAATTGTGGACTACCCATGTGTCTCGCAGTTATGAGGTAGCCTTGTTATTCTTATTGTTAGGAGCAGTGTTTTTGCACCGTTTACCAGAGTTACAAGAAAACCTGGGGTTAGGGTGGGATTTGAGTCAGTTTTGGACTCATGGTTTTCTCTCGGTAACAGTGTTGAGTTTACCAGCAATTGTGCCACTATTGGCTCAAGGAATGATGGTAGGATTATATCAGGTAAAAGAAATTCGTAAGCCGAGTTCTTTTGTTAAATTAGCTTATGGATATTTACCGTTAGTATTAGCTGGTAATTTGGCTCATTATTGGCGGCTTGGTTTAGGAGAAGGGGGAAGGATTTTACCGGTAATGTTTGCTACGTTTGGATTGAGTGGTGAAGGATTACCTGTGTTGGTGGCGCATCCAGCAGTAATTGCATTCTTGCAGGGAACTACGTTAATTGCTGGAGTACTTTTATCCCTGTTTTTGACCCAGAAGATAGGGCGTCAACCGTTTAGTTTGTTATTGCCACACCATGTGAGTACCCTAGTTTTAGGGATTAGTTTGTGGTGGATTATTGTGGGGTAAGCATTAAGCTATCAGCCGTGAGCTAAAAGCTCACGCGTGCGCGTTCAGCCGTCAGCCACGCTACGCGATTAGCCCAAAGGGCTACGCTACGCGAACGCACTCGAGTCAAAATCACGTAAAGGTCACGGTAATAGGTCTTGCACAGTCAAGGAACCAATGGGAGAGCCATCGATTAGAACAGACACTTGTTCGGAGGGTTTGTAATCGTGACGTTGCTGATAGGTTGGCGTTGTAGCTAGATCAATGGGTTGGGTATAAACTTCGAGTTGCTTGTCGATCAGATTGACAATCCAATAAACTGAAATACCTGCACGAGCATAGATGCCTTTCTTTAAGGTTCGGTCTCGTTCTAGGGTGGAGTCAGCAATTTCAACCACTAAAGCTAGGTCTGAGGCACCAGGATGGCGGTCAAGATAATCGCGAGTATCGCCTTTAACAATCACGATATCCGGTTCTGGCTCACTATTTTCCAAAGTAATTGGTTCTTGTGCATCTACATACCATCCCTTTGGAATAATCGCTTCCAGTGCATTCCGAGTCAGTTTAGTAGACGCACGATGTGGTGGATTTTTCGGCATTTTAGGAATGAGCCACCCTTCCAGCAGTTCAACTGGGTCATCTTCGCCCAGGATACCCCAGCGAATCATCTGGTGGTATTGTTCAACCCTAAAGCGCCAGACCGGTTCAGTTGGTACAGCTAAAGGCTGTCCAAGGTTTTTTCCCCTCGATTGAGTAGAGACAGACACAAGGTTACGACTTCTTGTTTTTGCCTTTTATCCTAGCATTGCAAAACCTAAGAGATAGCCCCAGACCTGATCGGGTCTGTTATGCCAATTTCCAAAAATATTGCTACAATCTTACAGTATACTATAGACATTCATCACCTCTTCACCACCTCAGACCATCACCATCTGTCCGCTGGCTAGCTTTATCCTGAGACTTGCAGTTAGGGATTATATCAGTTACGTTAATAAATCGGTTAACAAATTGGTTTAGGTAAACCCTCTAGATAGACTTAATGATCGCTATTTCCGCAGTAGACCTGTTTTGTGGTGCTGGGGGGCTGACCCATGGCTTCCAGCAGGCGGGTCTTCCTGTGACTGTCGGGTATGATATTGACCCTATATGTCAGTTTCCCTATGAATACAACAATAAAGCCAAGTTTATACTCCAAGGCGTAGAAGAACTCACTGGTACTGACTTAGCAAAACACTACAGAAGGGATCAGATCAAGGTACTAGCAGGATGTGCTCCATGCCAGCCCTTTTCCAACTATTCCAGGCGATACACCAACAAAACCACTAAGTGGAAACTTCTCCATGACTTTGCTCGCCTCGTCCGGGAGTGTAATCCAGAAATCGTTTCCATGGAAAACGTTCCTCAATTGAGACGATATCAAGTTTTCGAGGAATTCACTACTGAATTAAAACATCATGGTTATTCTATCTCTTTTTATGAGCTTGAGTGTAAAGACTACGGTATTCCTCAAATCCGCAAGCGCTTAGTCTTTTTTGCTTCCAAGTTTAGTAAAATCAATCTAATTCTCCCCACCCACAATAACAAGAATTACGAAACAGTACGCAAAACAATCTATGACCTTGAACCTCTTGGGGCAGGTGAATCATCAAAAACTGACCGACTCCATCGGTGCAGTAAACTTTCAGCACTAAATCTCCGTCGTATCCGTGCTTCATTGCCTGGTGGAACTTGGCGAGACTGGCCCGATGAGTTAGTTGCAGAATGTCATACTAAGGATAGCGGTAAGACATATTCAGCAGTCTATGGTCGGATGGAATGGGATTTGCCAAGTCCAACGATTACTACACAATTTTTTGGTTTTGGTAATGGTCGGTTTGGACATCCTGAACAAGACAGAGCCATATCTTTGAGGGAAGCTGCATTGTTACAAACTTTTCCTCGGGACTATAAATTTGTTGCAGACACTAAACCTGTGGTGTTTAATCATCTCGGGCGTCTAATTGGCAATGCTGTTCCTGTAAAGTTGGGTCAGGTAGTAGCTCAAAGTATTCTGAAGCATGTTACGAATATATAAATTAAGGAGTAGTGCTAGATGAATCCAAGTATTCCTGGTTAGCTAGATAGGTTTCTATATTTTGTAGTATCTGCCTTAAATAATTAACTACCTTATTTTGGATTTTTAAGAGGTCATCAGCACTTTGTTCTCTTCCTACTTCAGCAAAGGACTTGATGCCATGGGCTAAATGGTTTCTGTTATCTTTAACAGTTAACAAATCCTTTCCATTTCCCGTCTTCGCGTGGTCAGTTGTGCATGAGAACCCATATTCCTTTGCTGTTTCCTGGATCTTTTTTCCGTCAATGTTGCCTGAAAATAGTTTTTGTTTATCAAAACCAGCATTGATAATGTCAAGATAAATCGCTGTTATATTTGAAATGAAATCATCATAATGTTTTCGGTTTTTAAGGTTTTTTAATAAAATTTTCTTAAGTTCAGGTCTGATTTCATCAAAGGAAATTCGTTTACTCTGAAGTTCATCAAAGATGGCTTCTATAGCATTTCGCATTGTGGATTCGACCAGATTGTAAAGCAACAAGAATCCACTAGCTTTCATAGTTTTTAATAACTCAGGGTCAATTTGTTTAATTTTAGGTTCTCCACTCTTACCCTCCATACTTAACTTAATTGTTCCTTGCTCCATATTTTTCATAACAATAAAATACTTACTCACTTCTTTAGAGCGTTCGTTGAAATCTTCAAATAATGGACTGGTCATGCTTTACCTAGGAGTTGATCACGCACATACTCAAGACGCCGAATTACTTTAGGTCTAGAGTTACTTGCATCAGAGGTAGTGTACTCCTTGAATTCTGGCGATTCAAGCCAATTCATTGATTTTGGCTGAAGATTTCTATTTTCCCTCAAGGCAAGAGCAACCCCAACTGATATAGCCTCAAATCGAATACGAGGCGTCGTTGTATGTCGTTTTGATTTGGTAAATCCATTTTCAAAGTACTTCTCTACGAAATCTAACATTGATTGGAATTCAGCCTCCATTTTATCACGATCAAGTCCGGGCTTGTTGTGTTCTTCCAAGTATTCATCAAGAAATTTCTTAACTTGGTTTTGAAAATTATTATAGTTGTTCAGATACGCGAAAAAACGTAACACGAATTCCTGGGGTTCACGTCTGAGGATTCGGGCTTCTGAAAACGGACATAGCTGAAGGAATTTTTCATTTTTGGAGAGTGGCTTCAAGAGATCTAGGAATGGTCCGGGTGATATTCCTCTGCGTTTCTCCATGTCATTTAGCTCAACGCTACCTGTATTGATCCTTTCAAACATATCCCGGCGCACTTCCTCATCTGCCTTTTCAGTCAGTTGGATCATCCGAAGCGTACTCCGTTTAAAGCGCCTTTGTCGTGCAAGTGGTAAGTCAGTATACCTAAATTTATTGAGTTTTTTTAGCTTCTCCAAATCAGTTAAGGTAAGTTCATTATTTATAAATCTAGCCAGAGTACGGATACGCTGTGTACCGTCTACTATCTCCAAACGCCCTAGATCATTTTCTGGGTCGTTGATATCGGCAACAAAGATATATGGTATTGGTAACCCTAAAAGTATAGACTCAATGAACTTCGACTGCCTTGTTTCATCCCAAGCCATCTCCCTTTGGTAATCTGGTATGAACAACTCGTTGGTATCGTCATCCTTTCCATCCATGTATTTCTGAACCAGTATTTCAACTGGATACTCTTTGGTGTCGTAATCAACAGGCTTCTGCTTCTCCCTAATTTCTGCTTCTGCTGCCTCTTTATCCTGAACTGTGATTTCTTCTGGCTTCTTTGACTTGGGCATAGTTTTACCTGATATATATATTAGTTAATAATACCTAAGTATTCAGCGGTCAGCTATCAGCTTATGCGCTACGGGAACACTACGCGAACAGCTTATGCCCGTAGCGCAATCGGTGCTTGTGAATAAAATAAGCATATCAAGTAGCGTGAACCAAAAGTTCACGGTTGACCGCTGACTGCTGTTGGCGTAGCCTGCGCGTAGCGCATATGCTTACAATAGTTATAGCGCTGCTTGAGGTGGAATAGGGAATAGCGCTGCATAGCTTCCCACAAATCATGAAGTATTATCCTGACTAATCAATTCTGTTCAGGAGTCAGAATAAAGAAAATTTATGTTGTTGAAATAACCACAGTTATAATAATAGTTTAACCAAAAAAATAACTAGAAATCCTTAGTTATTTTACAAAAAAATTCCCTCTCCTCACACTGTTCCCCCTGTTCCCTGTTCCCTGTTCCCTATTTCCTCTTAAACACTTATGCATCAATTGTTAATTGCCAATTAGCAATTGACAATTAACAAGCTGAAATTAAACCACCCGATAGAGAAAACTTAGAGTTGCCCAAGTATTGACATCCAAGGCGTAGGAATCAGCAGCTATACTGAGGGAAGAATCTAGGGAATTTGCACTAGCATCATGTATGTCTTGCAACACCGCCTTGGCCACATCCAAGGGGTTAAACAAATCATCAATTGGTGCTCCGATTCCGCGACGAGATGGCACAGCGTCGAGAGCTGTACCGGCCTCAGTGAAGGGAGAGCGACTGCAAATAAGTTGCATTTCCACCATTCCACTAGGACCTGAGACAATCCCACCAACAGAAGCTACGGCTGATGGCAGAGTTAGGGTTTCCCCAGGAGCAATTACAGCATCTTTGATAGATGGAGAGTTTTCTGAAGTCTGTGATGTCTCCAAAAATGGCAGTTCATATAGTGCGATCGCATTGCCATTGGTATTAAAGCCTAATAGCAAGAAATAGATCGGTTGGTCACCGTAGTTTTCGATCTGATAATGGAGACGACTCCCTACCGGCAAAATAGGAACACCTGCTTCTGCCACAGTTTTTGTCAACTCAGCCTGAGATTTAGCTTCACCCTCAGCTACCAAATCTACCCGTGAGGAGGAAGCCGTCCGTGATGTTTCGAGTTGCATCACTAGCTTTTGCTCTGGTTCAATCATCTGTAGGGATACCCGAATACCTAGACCGGAAGACCCATCATTAGCAGTTAGTCGCAGCAATTTTGCTGCCAGCAAGGTGTTCAGTTTACCAGCCAATCCCATAGCTGCTGACTTCACGGCTACCCCAGCTTCCCCAACTCCATTGGGTATGGGTTGACCGTCGAGATAGAAGATTCCATAACCCCCTCCCCCAGCATTTTTGGAAGAGAGTGCTTTCCCAAACAAGTAATCAGCAGGTTGTTCCCCTGCTTGCACTATCGATGCAGTAGAGATACCAGAAAAGGCGCTGGTAGCATCTACTCGTTCAATTCGTTCTAGGTTCCCATCCAGAGCTACCGTTATACCAATATTACGGGGTAACACCCGGACAGCTTCTTGCACCAGCTGCCCAACTTGTAGCTGATTGTTATTATCAGTACTAGCACCAATAAATTTTGCCTTAGCAGTCAGACCATCTTTAGAGGTTATTTGTAGTTGGGAGGCTCCCGACTTAGCACCGACTAATTCCAATACAGAGTTATTGCTATAGTAATCCACAACTGTTGCTGGTAATCCTGCCAACCACAACTGTGCAGTTTGAGCATTATCTTCCACGGCGGTGACCACACCATCCGCTCCCATGCTAGGGTCAGGGGGCAGATAATAGGTAGGTATTGGCTCAAGACTACTTTGACCCCCTAGCCTGGGCTGTTGTTGTGTACCTGTCAGTTGATTAACCATCACACCAGCGTGAGTCAGGCTCACCTGACTTGTCGTTGTTGGTATTGCCTGCCACAGATACTGAGTAAGAGCATAGGTAAATAAGCCAGCACTGAAACCATTCCATTTAGCCTCCATGGCCATTTGATTTGGTTCAGCAGCGGTGAGAACCAGACCTGCCATAGGATTCATCGATCCAGGCACAACCGAGACCGATTTCTGGTTTACCATCCCTTTCCCAGAATCCTGTATCCGCCGCCGCAGTTGCTCTTGAAAAGCCAGTTCGTCCCGACTAGCCTCTTGGGCTGGTGGGTTAGTACTAGAGCGTACCTTAATATTTCCTTGGAGGAGGCTATCAGCTACCGTGTGGCTAGTATCAAGTACTGTAGTGACTTGGTCAGTGAAGAGCGATCGCAATAGCAAAACTAGAGTTTCTTCCAGTAAATCGTTGGCTACCTTAGGTTTTTTTTTGGTCAGGCTCCCATCTACTGGAACCAAGCTATTTTGAAGTGCAACAGACGTATCGGTTTGATACCCTTGAGATAGCTTGACCTGGCTACCGAAGCCACTGAAGTGGAAGACTACCACATCACCCGCTTTCGCTTGCTCCGTCAGATGTTCAATAAAAGCCGTTTCAATATTTTCGCGAGTCGCTTGGTCATCTTTAAGTATCAGTATATCCTTCGGGTTGAAGCCAAACCGATGAATCAATAGTTCTTGTTGTAGTTCTACATCAGTAACACAGCCATCCAAGACTGTGCTACGAGGATACTTGTTGATACCCACTAGTAGGGCTAACTTTCGCCCAAGGGGTTGTGCTAATACTTGGAAGTAACGGTCTATTCCAGGAACAGCTAAACCACTATTCCCTAGGAGGGATAGTAATGTTTCACTTACTCCTAATGTTGCCAATCCCAAACTAGCTTTTTGCAGAAAAGTCCGGCGATTAAGTCCCATATCCGCGCTTCAGCTTTCAGATTTCAGCTATCAGCCTACCAGGATTGGCGCTCCCACGGCCACAAGCCGTGGGATTCCCAGTTGAGCTAGTTCACTAGTTCACTAGTTAAAGGTTGAACGCGATCGCGTGGCCGAAAGGCCAAGGTTACAGGTTGAAGGTTATTTGGTTGAAGGTTGAACGCGATCGCGTGGCCGAAAGGCCAAGGTTGAAGGTTGAACGCGATCGCGTGGCCGAAAGGCCAAGGTTGAAGGTTATTTGGTTACAGGTTACAGGTTACAGGTTGAAGGTTATTTGGTTACAGGTTACAGGTTACAGGTTGAAGGTTATGTGGTTACAGGTTACAGGTTACAGGTTACAGGTTGAAGGTTATTTGGTTACAGGTTACAGGTTACAGATTGAAGGTTATAGGTTTAAGGTTATAGGTTTAAGGTTACAGGTTTAAGGTTTGGAATATAACCAAATAACCAAATAACCAAATAACCAAATAACCGCCTCACCTCCAACCTTCAACGGTCTAACCTCCAACCTTCAACGGTCTAACCTCCAACCTTCAACAGTCTAACCTTCAACCTTCAACGGTCTAACCTTCAAAGGTCTAACCTTCAACGGTCTAACCTTCAACCTTCAACCTTCAACTCCTCTCGTGCATTGCCTTAGCCAGTTCTGCTGCCACTTCAGGTCGGGAAAATTCCGGTGGTGGTAATTCTCCCTCACGCAGCATTTTCCGTACCTTAGTACCGGATAAATGAATCCTCTGCTCCGGTGTACTTGGACTAGTCTTGGCGGTAGCCATACCTTGGGTGCGAGTGCAGTAGAAGGCGTGCTCAAACTTCATCGGCATGATCCCCAACTCACCTGGCTCAAACTCACCAAAAATGTGTTGGGCATCATAGGTGCCGTAATAGTCTCCCACACCAGCGTGGTCTCGTCCTACAATGAAATGGGTACAGCCATAATTCTTCCGTACCAAAGCATGGAAAATGGCTTCTCTTGGGCCTGCATAACGCATGGCAGCAGGGTTAATTGCCAGAATCACGCGGTCATTGGGAAAATAATTCTCCAACATGATTTCATAGCAACGCATGCGCACATCGGCTGGGATGTCGTCGCTTTTAGTAGCACCCACTAAGGGATGAAGGAATAGACCGTCTACGGTTTCTAGAGCGCACTTGATGATATATTCATGAGCCCGATGAATGGGATTACGGGTTTGGAAACCTACCACTGTTTTCCAACCCCGTTCCGAGAACATGGCTCTCGATTTTTCTGGATCGATTTGGTAGGAGGGAAACTGGGGATGGGGTAACCGTTCCAGTAACCATACTGAACCAGCTAAATTAATCTCTCCCTGGTCATACACGACTTTCACACCAGGATGCTTGTCTTCATCAGTGCGGTAAACTTGCACCGCTTCATGGGTTTTGTCGTAAGAATATTTTTCTGTCAGTTCTAATACACCAATAAACCGACCACTGGTATCATCCAAACGGACTAATCCCCCCTCTTGCAGAGGGGCAGCTACTTCAGAGGTAACCGAGAGGGTGATCGGAACTGACCACGGTAGGTTATTGGCTAGACGCATCCGGTCTACCACTGATTGGTAGTCTTCTTTGGCCATGAAGCCAGTCAGGGGACTAAAGCCACCGATAGCAATCATTTCAAGGTCGCTGACAGCCCGTTTATCCAGTGTGACTCTGGGCAGAAATTCAGCTTTATCCAAAAATTCCTGCCGTTGTTCAGGTGTAGCGACACGGTTGACCAGTTGACCACCGTGAGCTGGGATAGTTTGTGAAGGATGGCTTAACACCGGGCTTTGCATACTCTAGGAATAATAATTAGATTCTACAATTGTCTCAAGAATTGTCTCAAGATACGACTCCCACTCCAAAGCGTGTAGGTGGGGTTCTTGAGTTAAGGTTTCTATAAAGATTCTGCTTCAAGTACTAGAAATATAATTTAACTCTTCCAGCTTTTTAAGAACTTTGTCCACACTTTCTGATAATTCTTCTTGGTCAGTGCGACATTCCACCTCCGGATTTAATGGTGGCTCATAGGGGTCATCAATACCAGTAAAATTCTTAATTTCTCCATCACGAGCTCGTTTGTAAAGTCCTTTGACATCTCGGCCTTCGCAAACTTTTAGGGGAGCATTAACATAAACTTCTACAAAGTCACCAATCCTTTGCCTGACCTCCTCTCGAATTTCACGGTAAGGAGAGATAGCGGATACCAAGACAATAACTCCATTGCGGGTTAAAAGATGGGCAACAAAGCCAATGCGGCGAATGTTTTCATCCCGGTCTTCTTTACTAAATCCGAGTCCTTTGGTTAAGTTCTGACGGACGATATCCCCATCCAAGACTTCGGGCTTGCATCCTTTGGCGTTTAGTTTTTCTTCTAATGCCTTAGTAATAGTGGTCTTTCCAGCACCACTAAGACCAGTTAACCATACTGTAACACCACGATGTTCCATTAAATTTATTTACCTCCTAGATTTTTTGTTGACATGAGTTGGATTTGGTGTGGATCGGGTATTGGTATTTCAGCTGAACACCAAACTCAACCTCGTAAGTCCTATGGCCTTTAGTCTCGGCTCATTTATAACAGATGCTTCCCTTCCGTAGCATGCTTTTGAGATACCCCAACTTAACGTAGTAGAACGAGTCGGATTGCCCTCGAATTATTTTCTGTCACATCCCCCCTATAGTGGCTTACCCTAATGGCAATTTAATGGGTATTTTTGCCCTTTTTCAATGCTAACCTTCTGAAAGTCTCAGCAACCAGATTAACTCATCTGCCCTAAGTATTGCTGATAACCTAACTCATCCAGCAATGCTTGCTTTTCCATCACTGATTGGGCTAAATTCTGGCGATACTGCTGCACTCTCTCTAGTAATTCCGGCTGATGAGTCCCCAAAATCTGCACTGCTAACAACCCTGCATTCTTGGCATTACCAATTGCTACAGTAGCGACGGGAATTCCCCCAGGCATTTGAACAATTGAGTATAGGGAATCGATACCCTGCAAGTGACGACTAGACACTGGAACCCCAATTACAGGCAAGGGTGTTAGGGCCGCTACCATCCCAGGCAGATGAGCCGCCCCCCCAGCACCAGCGATAATAACTTTGAGTCCACGCTTGTGAGCGTTTTGGGCATAATTTACCATCCGTTCAGGGGTGCGGTGGGCGGAGACAATCGCCACTTCCGAAGGAACACCGAAGTCTTCACATACTGCGATCGCATTTTGCATGGTGGGCAAATCGGAATCGCTGCCCATAATAATCCCAATTAACGGTTGGTTATTGGTCATGAATCATGTTTGATGGTAGATGAATTAGACTTCGCCACATTCCCTAATGACTCTAGATATTATCAATGCTCGTGTCCCTAGTTACCAGGGTTTACAGAATATTCACATTAATGATCATGGAATTATTGACGCGATCGCACCCAACCCAGAAACTCTTCCTAAGCTAGAAACTCTTCCTAACCCGGCTATCCTTGACGTTGCTGGGGATTGGGTCTCCCTAGGGGGTGTGGATTTGCAGATTAATGGGGGGCTAGGCTTAGCCTTCACCGATGTGGATTTTCACCACATCCCTTTACTCCAGGATATTTGTCAATTCCTTTGGCATCAGGGTGTCGATCACTTTTTACCCACTCTGGTGACTACTTCTGTAGAGAAGATTCAGCGATCGCTTTCTGTGTTTGCTGAATTTATCCCTTCCCAACCTTACCAGACCCCAAGCGCCCGCATCTTGGGTGTCCATCTAGAAGGGCCTTTTCTCAATCCCCAAAAACGGGGAGCTCATCCTGTTGAGTATCTATTACCACTTACTCTTGAAAATGTCAAGGAAGTTTTGGGATACTATGGTAATCTGGTTAAACTAATTACCATAGCGCCAGAGTTAGATAGCATTGGTGAGGTGATTCCGTATTTGCGATCGCGCAACATAATTGTTAGTCTTGGTCACTCCCAAGCCACAGCAGAGCAAGCCCAAAGCGCCTTTGAACATGGGGCATCCATGGTAACCCATGCTTTTAATGCCATGCCAGGACTCCATCACCGCAAACCAGGATTACTGGGAGCTGCCCTAGTTACTCCCGGTGTCCAGTGTGGACTAATTGCCGATGGTCAGCACGTTTGTTCCACCATGATCCAATTGCTGCTCCGTGCTGGGGGTTATGAACAAGGGATTTTTCTAGTTAGCGATGCCCTAGCACCAATAGGATTACCCGATGGCGTCTATCCCTGGGACACCCGCCAGATAGAGGTCAAAAATGGGACAGCACGGCTACCAGATGGGACATTATCTGGGACAACCTTGCCATTATTGGTAGGGGTAGAGAATTTAGTCCAGTGGGGGATTTGTAGCGTTGAGAATGGCATTGCCCTCGCAACGGTTTCCCCTCGCCAAGCCATCGGTTTGCCAACCCTAAGCATTGGTCAACCAGCTCAGTTATTACGCTGGCATCTGGATGAGGAAACATCAAAGCTGAATTGGCAGCGTTTGTCAGATTATAGGAGTTCTCAATTGGTTGGGGTACAAAGTCCTGGGTTTTAGGGAGCAGGGAGCAGGGAGCAGGGAGCAGGGAAGAAAATTTAAATGTACCTTACGCTTACTACGAAACTCTATAGACTTCTCCGAGAAGTCGGGAATAGGGGGAAGAGTGTGTTAGACAGGGTAAGCGTGGTAAGCCTGGTAAACGTAGTAGATTTTTAGTAAGGGTCTATCTTGGTAGACTTTGGTAGCTAAAAAGTATCGGTCATCATAGCGTTAATCATACTCATGAGATACAGTCAATTTTCTTACCCCTACTCCCTACTCCCTACTCCCTACTCCCTACTCCCGATTCACTACAGGGAAATTAATAAAACTTAAACAATTAAGTCAACGGAGAAGCCTAATTGAGTAGTACGCTGTAGAACTAGAGCGTAAGGTAAATTTTTTTATGGCAGAACTAAAACGTGGTGCAAAAGTTCGGATTAAAAGAAAAGAATCCTACTGGTATAACGATGTGGGAACTGTGGCTAGTATAGACAAGAGTGGTATCAAATACCCAGTGATTGTCCGCTTTGATAAGGTCAACTATACTGGCTACAGCGGTAGCCCCTCTGGGGTCAACACCAATAACTATGCACCGACTGAACTGGAAGTAGTTGGTTAACCTAGCCAGACTCAGGAATTTGAGTTCCTGGTGTCTGTAGAGTGCTAAGTTAACACGCTTGCACTCACCATTGATTAACTAAAGCACTCAATCGTGCCGGAACTACCAGAAGTTGAAACAATTCGCCTGGGTCTAAATCAAGTGACTACAGGCCAAGAAATCCAGGGTGGAGAGGTGTTACTATCGCGCACCATCGCCCACCCTATTTCTCCGAAAGATTTTTTAGCCCAACTCAAAACTGTCACCATTAGTGATTGGTATCGACGGGGCAAATACCTACTCGCTAAACTAAGCAAGTCAGACAGTGATCAGGCCGGTTGGTTAGGTGTTCACCTCCGGATGACTGGTCAACTGCTATGGCTAAGTCAAGACCAGCCTCACCCAAAACACACGCGAGTGCGATTGTTTTTCCCAAACAACCAGGAGTTAAGGTTTATCGACCAGCGCACCTTTGGTCGAATGTGGTGGATTCCGCCATCCCAATTACCAGAAACTATTATCACTGGTCTAAAGCAACTCGGACCAGAACCGTTTTCCCAGGAATTTTCTACAGATTACCTAGTTAGTAAGCTCCATCACCGCCAGCGTGCGATTAAAACAGCCTTGCTCGATCAATCCCTGGTAGCAGGAATAGGTAATATCTATGCCGATGAAGCATTATTCTTGAGTGGTATTCGACCAGAAACCCTTTGTAAAGATTTGGGGTTAGAGCAGATCGAAAAGCTGAGCATCGCGATTATCCAAGTATTGGAAAAAGCGATTGAGTCTGGTGGTACCACGTTTAGTGATTTTATCAACGTCCAGGGAGTCAATGGCAACTATAAGGGGATTGCCTGGGTTTATGGTCGCACCGGAGAACCCTGTCGTATCTGTAGCACCCCCATCCAGCGAACCAAGTTAGTCGGTCGCTCAGCTCACTTTTGTCCGAACTGTCAGCGTTGATAAGTGTGGGAAGTGTGGGAAGTGTGGGGAGATGGGGAGATGGGGAGATGGGGAGATTTCTATTAAGGGTAATTATCGGTTCTCATGGTAATAAGGTAAACAAGATTTTTTACCGACTCCCGACTCCCAATTCCCGATTCCCGATTCCCGATTCCCAATTCCCTGTTCCCGATTCCCGATTCCCGATTCCCGATTCCCGATTTCTCATTCCCCCGATAGAATAGAAGAGGAAAGACAAAAGAGATTTTATGGCTGGGAAAATTAAAAAGGGAGTATTGGTTCGGGCTATCCAAGCCCAGTTAGAGGGTAGCCTGGAAGCAAAAGCAAGTGACCCCCGCTTTTCCTCTTATCTGTTTGAAACCGATGGGGAAATTGTTGATATTAAGGGGGATTATGCCCTGGTCAAATTTGGTCGGGTACCTACCCCCAACATTTGGTTACGTATTGACCAGTTGGAAATCTCGTCTTAACCGGCCTGAAAAGTATCGTCTTAACGAGCATCCCTTTTGAAGACGATGCTCGTTAAGAGCGGCTACGCGAACGCATTTCCACCCTACCCATTCCGATCATGGTACCCTATCCCAACTCCCCAATTGCCTGCCACGACAACCGTGTATCCGTAATCGGTGGTGGTAGAGTAGGGAGTACTCTTGTCCAACGGATTGCTGAGAAAAATCTGGCCGATGTCGTACTCCTGGATATTAAACCAGGTATGCCCCAAGGCATTGCTCTCGATTTAATGGAGGCCAGGGGCATTGAAGGTCACGATTGCCAAATTATCGGAACTAATGACTATGCTGATACTGCTGGTTCCGATGTGGTGGTGATTACGGCAGGAAGTCCCCGGAAACCAGGCATGAGTCGGGATGACCTGCTACAGATCAATTCCAAAATTGTGGTGGAAGCGGCTAAAAATGCGATCGCAAAATCCCCAGATGCCATGTTAATCGTGGTCACCAATCCCCTCGATGTGATGACCTACCTAGCCTGGCAAGCTACTGACTTACCACCCCATCGCGTCATGGGCATGGCAGGGGTGTTGGATTCTACCCGATTCCGGACATTCATTGCCATGGAAAATGGTGTATCCGTTGCGGATGTCAATGCTGTAGTGCTCGGAGGCCATGGGGACCTAATGGTGCCACTACCCCGCTACTCTACCGTTAGCGGTGTTCCCATCACGGAACTGATGACACCAGACCGGATAGAAGCCCTGATCGAACGGACTCGCCGAGGCGGAGCAGAAATTGTAGAACTGATGCGCACTGGCAGTGCTTATTTTGCTCCAGCATCATCTGCCTGTTTGATGGTAGAAGCAATATTACACAACCAATCCCGCCAAATCACCGCAGCTGCCTACCTTCAGGGTGAATATGGTTTAAAAGATATTTTTATAGGGGTACCCACCCGATTGGGGTGTCGAGGTATCGAAAAAATTTTGGAATTAAAGTTGACAGATTATGAACTGTCCTCCCTCAAGATATCAGCTGAATCAGTTCGTGACAATATTAAGAAGGCACAAGAGATGCTGGGTCATTAAGAGAGTGTGGGGAGTGTGGGAAGTGTGGGAAGTGTGGGGAGATGGGGAGATGGGGAGATGGGGAGATGGGGAGATGGGGAGATGGGGAGATGGGGAGATGGGGAAGTGTGGGGAGCTTCGGGAGCTTGGGGAGTTAGTCGAGTAACCAATTATCTGGATTGGTGATCATCTTGACTAATCCACTAAGAATTTGATTGTAATTTCCGTAGAGTTCTCTGACTTGTTCGACCGTGAGATACTGGCATTTCACCGCAAAGGTTAACCAAACTTGAGTCTCTGCTGCCTCTGCCTCACAATCATTCAGTTTAGCTACAAAAGCGGCTTTATATCTCCGTTTTATCCAAGCTTCTGCGAGATTAGCACAGACTGAGCGAGAGGAACGACGAATTTGATCAGTTAGCGATGCAGCGCGGTCTTGGGGGTTTCCCCCACTCGCTATTGCATCAAGACAATGAATATTTTTCTTCAACTGGGAACTTTTTAGAATGTTCAAAAATTAGCATCGCTGTCTCAAATGCCAATTGATAAATAACCAAATCTTCATGAGTTCTAAAATACTTTTTACCTTTTTCGTTTTCTGCTCCTATCTTTCCCATCTTCTTTAATTGCCATCGCTCTTCTCTTCTGTCCTCTCCATCTTCCCACACTCCCCTATCTGATGACCAGTAACTTCCCACCCCTCCCACACTCCCCACCCTCCCCACACTTCCCACACTCCCCACACTCCCCACACCCAGCGTTATAGATTATCAATTATTGGCGGCTATTATGTCTAATACCTTAAAACCTGGAGCAATTATCAAAGACCGCTATACAATCTTAGGCGACTTAGGTCAAGGAACTTTTGGACGGACCTATCTCGCTGAAGATGCTAATCGCTACCAAGAGCGTTGTGTACTTAAAGAATTTGCTCCCCAACTTCAAAACAACTATGAGTTACAAAAAGCTCAAGAATTATTTGAGCGAGAAGCTGGGATGCTATACCAGCTCAGACATAACCAAATTCCTTGTTTTCGAGAGTTACTTAGAACCAGTATTGGTCGTAAAAATTATCTCTTTTTAGTACAAGACTATGTCGAAGGGTTAACCTATCACCAGCTGTTAGTCCAGGGTCAAAAGTTTAGGGAAGCAGATGTGATTAAACTGCTCCAAGACATCTTGCCAGTTTTAGATTATATTCATTCTAAGCAGATCATTCATCGGGATATTTCTCCGGATAATCTGATTAAACGGAATTCTGACAATAAGCCAGTATTAATTGACTTTGGTTGTGTCAAAGAAATGGTAACCACTGCCATTGTCCAATCAACCGGACACGTGATTGGAACTCAAGTGGGCAAACGGGGTTACTCCCCAGATGAACAGTTACGATATGGTAAAGCTGATGCCACTAGCGACCTTTACGCTTTAGCAGTAACTGCTTTAGTATTGCTAACCGGTAAACAGCCTCTAGACCTTTATGATAGTTATCACGCCACCTGGCTTTGGCAAGAGATAACTATTAGCCCCAGCTTCAAATCGGTCTTGGCTAAAATGCTGGCTAATCTTCCTAAAGAACGGTATCAGTCAGCCCAAGATGTCAGTGAAGCCCTAGAAACCGTAATTCCCCAGCCGGTAAGTAGCCAGCAGCCAACTAAGCTACCCAATAATCTACCAACTAAACAACCAAATAATCTACCAACTAAGCTACCAAATAAACAACCAAATACACTATTTACCCAGATTGCTACCTTAGTGGCTGCTCCTGGTCAAACCATTAAAACAACGTTCACTGCTGTGCTCAATCGCAAACAGCAATCCACTAACCGTGAACTAAAGTTTTTTGGTCTTTCTATGTCCATTGCTTTATTAGTAGTGTTTGGAACGGTAGCAGTAGCTAGAGGAGGGTTTACTACACCAAAATTACCCAAGATATCCTGGAAATTGCCCTCTATACCATCATTGCCTTCTCAATCATCTGTGAGTAACACAGAGCAGCAACGGCAAAAGCAAATCTATCAGCGTTGTCTAGATTTGAACATTGATCCAGGTACTTTTTATCAGAAAGTTGATCAATTTTTTTATAGTACATATCCACAATTAAAAGGAAAGACTCTTTCCGATAAACAAGAGGATGTTCAATTCCGGGCAGCTTGGTATCAAATTGCTGAGGATTTACTGGATAATTTGGAACAAGAGGCTTATTTGAGCAATTAGAGGTTTTGGGTAGAGGGTGGGAAGTGTGGGAAGTGTGGGGAGGGTGGGAGGTATGGTGAGGCTGGGGAGCAGAGGGTGGTGAAAAACTATTGCATTGTCGCAATATAAAACAAGAACTGATGGGAGGTGTGGGGAGGGTGGGAAGAAGAGGGTGGTGGAAAACTATTGCATTGTTACAATTTATTGATCTTGAGGTTGACCCCGACTATCCCTGACCAGGCTTAGGTGCAGCATTGATTTGTGCGATCGCAAACGAAATAACCTCCATGAGCCAGACAGTTATGGGAGGGCTAGTAAAAGTTAGCTGAAATCTAGTAAAAACAGAAAGTTTTTGAGCTATCGTTAGAAATACGATAGATAAGGCAATTTGGCGATGAGTATTGTTATTTCAGACACAATCCTAGAAGCATCCCAGCTTACCCCAAGTGAGTTTCGTCAGGAAATTGCATTACACTTGTTTCAAACAGGTCGCCTAACACTGAACTATGCCAGCCGACTGGCTCACATGCAACCCAACGAGTTTCGCCAATTTCTCAAGCAGCGCAAAATTCCCCTTTACTACTACGATGTTGAAGACTTTGAAATTGACTTGAAAAATTTGCGGGAGTTAGGACGGTTGTGATTGTTATTAGCGATACATCAGCAATCACAAATTTGGCAGCCATTCAACACTTGCAGCTTCTGCCTCAACTCTATAATCAAGTCATTATTCCTGAAGCAGTCTATCGTGAACTTGCAGACATTGATCCTCCTGTTCCTGGCACTCTCGAAGTTCAATCTGCTTCCTGGCTTGAAGTCAGGCAAGTGCTTAACTATGAAGTAGTTGAACATCTTCAGAGTGAGGTGAGTTTAGATCCTGGAGAATCTGAGGCGATTGCCCTTGCCCTAGAAATCAATGCTGACTTGCTATTAATTGATGAGCGTCGTGGTCGAGCAGAAGCCGATCGTCTGGGCTTAAGGATTACTGGATTGCTGGGTATTTTAGTTGAGGCGAAACACCAAAATCTCATCGTTGCTGTCAAGCCGTTGATGGATGCCTTAATTGCTACCTCAGAGTTTAGAGTGTCTCTAGCCTTATATAATCAGATTTTAGACATGGTGGATGAAATCTAGAGGGCAGGGCTGATTAATGCTGGTGGAAGTTATTAGACTTCGCAGCAGTTGTTAGGTATCCCAATCTAAATTATGAACAGCTTAACTATACCAATAAATCAATAAAAAAAATTCGGTCAAGTTCTGGTTAACCCCAAGTCTTGACCGATTTCTATTTTGTAAGCTTCCACAAGTACAGCTGAGCTGCACTCAAATCTAAATCGCTACTGATAAACTATCGAATTAGTCAGCAACTACTCGAAAGTAACCACCTCCCAACTCATCCTTCATCCTGATATATACCCCTCCACAAAACAACTTTAACCCTTGATAGTCGCCAGGGCGACGCCCTGGCAATTTACTATCCTAGTCTAGGTATAAGTATCGAATCAAAAAAGTCGTAACCTGACCAGATTTTCCGGTAGGCTCGAAAGCGCTCCACTCGTCGGGATAGGCGTATTTAAGGGAATAGATAGCATTAATTGTTTTGCGAACTTGTTTAGGAGAACCGACCAAGATGTGCTTGACTTTTTTAGGTTTGCGACCTGGCTTTTCAGGGTTGGTATTTTCATCGGAGTTGGGTGGAAGGTTGTCATTCATCAGTAGTAATTCCTTAAAACTGCTTACATTATTAATATATACATAAATTAATTTACTGTCAAGGGGTTTAGGAATTTTTTTTTATTATGAAATTGAAAATGGCTATAATAATAAATAGGTCATAAATAATAGTAAATAACCAGTAATATATCTGATATTTTCTGTAGAGATGCTATAGCTTTTATCATTTATTACTCCTGCTGCTAAGCTCCCTGCTCCCTTAGTTAAAATACTATATATATTTTTTTGTTATAATAAGGTATAAAACCATGAGATTCATCAGTCCTAAAACTGACTTTGCTTTCAAGAAAATATTTGGTTCAGATCAGAGTAAGGATATTCTAATTTCTTTCCTCAATGCTATGATATACTATGGTAATTACGTCATCCAGGATTTAGAAATTATTGATCCTTATAGCGCGGGGGATGTAGTAGATTTAAAAGACACTTATCTAGATGTTAAGGCAGTATTAGAGGATGGAACAACTGTTATCATTGAGATGCAACTCTGGAATGTGGAAGCTTTCAAGAAGCGAGTGGTTTATAACTTGTGCAAAACCTATGGAAATCAACTGCAATTGGGACAGGGATATTTCGATCTAAATCCAGTCATTGCTTTAACTATCACGGATTTTAAGTTATTCCCTTCCAGCGATAAAGTAATTAGCTGTTTTTACTTTCAAGAGGAAGAAGACCACTTACCTTATCAGGAAAATGAATTAAAGCTGGTGTTTGTGGAACTTCCTAAATTTACTAAGCAACTGGAAGATTTAGAAAGTGTGATAGATAAGTGGATATATTTTATCAAAGAAGCGCCAAACTTAGAAATTATTCCTGACAACTTCAGGGAAATCCCACAGCTGGAAAAAGCCTTAACCATAGCGAATCAAGCGGGGTTGAGTGTGTCAGAAGTGGAAAAACTCCGCAAACAGGAGATGGTTTTGGAAGACGCGCGAGGTGCATTGAGTTTCGCGAAAAGGCAAGGACGAGAAGAAGGGGAAAGAAATTTACTATTGCGACAGCTTGAGAGCCGCTTTGGCAAACTAACGATTAATGGCTTGGCATTAATCGAAGCCTTGACCAACGAAGACCTAAACCGTTTATCAGAAGCCATCTGGGATTTTCAGACCAGTGAGGACTTACTCAACTGGCTGCAAGAGCACTCTAATTAAAAGTCTAAATTTTTAATAAAATTAATCCGATGGTGGGCAGTAGTTGATACCAATTAAAAAGCTTACAATCTCGAAGCTAAGCACTGCCCACCCTACATCAAATGCTGCTATTGACTAAAATAGACTTAATGTCTAGTATTTTTACCTAAAAAGTGATGAAAAACCTTGGAGCATCTGAGGCAAAAAACCGTTTTGGTGAACTGTTGGATTTAGCTCGAAGAGAGCCAGTAAAAATTACTAAAAAAGGGCGTAATGTTGCTGTTGTTATTTCTATAGAAGAATTTGAAAGGTTCTTAGAGTTAGAAGAGGAACTTATAGCTATCAAAGCTAAACAAGCACAACAAGAAGGGTTTATTGGGCTGTCAGAAAGTGAGCAGCTTTTGGAGGATATTATGAATGCTTAGGCTTAAAGGGAGGAGGGAGCAGGGAGCAGGGAGCAGGGAGCAGGCAGAAGAAAATTGAAATTGAAGGTACTTCATCACGTATGATAAACGCGCTAAGTTACCAAGTTCAAGAAGAAATTATAGAAATATTACTGATTGCTACCCCACCGCACCCAAACGCGATTGACCGTAGGTCACGCTACGCGAACGCACTCCCGATTCCCGACTCCCCACTCCCGATTCCCGACTCCCCACTCCCGACTCCCCACTCCCGGAATATATTAAAATATGTAAAGAAACTGAAAGGATAAGGGAGAATGCGCTTAGCAATTGTTGGTGCGGGGCTCGCGGGCATGGCCACAGCAGTAGAATTAGTGGATGCTGGTCATGAGGTGGAAATTTTTGAATCCCGTCCCTTTGTGGGGGGAAAGGTGGGAAGCTGGGTAGATAAGGATGGCAATCACATCGAAATGGGGTTGCATGTCTTCTTTGGCTGCTATTACAACCTGTTTGACCTGATGAAGAAGGTGGGAGCGTTCCAGTTTCTGCGCCTGAAGGAGCATACTCACACTTTTATTAATCAGGATGGACGCAAGGGTGAGCTAGACTTTCGCTTCATTACTGGTGCTCCCTTTAATGGCCTAAAAGCGTTTTTCACCACCTCCCAGCTCTCCCTCCAGGATAAGCTGCAAAACTCCATTGCCCTGGGGATTAGCCCTCTGGTTCGTGGCTTGATAGATTTCGATGGCGCAATGAAAACGATTCGTGACCTAGATGCCGTCAGTTTCGCTGATTGGTTTCGCGGTCATGGTGGTTCCGACGGTAGTTTAAAGCGGATGTGGAATCCTATTGCCTATGCTCTTGGTTTCATCGATACCGAGAACATTTCTGCCCGTTGTATGCTAACCATATTCCAGTTATTTGCCGCTAGAACCGAGGCATCGGTACTACGAATGCTGGAAGGCTCTCCTCATGAGTACCTCCATAAACCAATTATTAACTATTTAGAGGAAAGAGGAGCAAAAATCCACACTCGCCGCCAAGTCAGGGAAATTCTATTTACCGAAACCCCAGAGGAAACCCGAGTCACTGGTTTAGTGATTGCCAAAGGGGAAACCGAAGAAACCATCACCGCTGATGGCTATGTCTGTGCCGTTGATGTGCCTGGTGTTCAACGGCTGTTACCGAAATCATGGCGCAAGTGGTCCGATTTCGATAATATCTACAAGCTTGATACGGTACCAGTGGCCACGGTTCAACTACGATTTGATGGCTGGGTGACAGAGCTTCATGATGCCGAGAAACGCCAGCAACTCCAAGAAGCAGCAGGGATGGATAATCTACTGTATACTCCCGATGCTGACTTTTCCTGCTTTGCTGATTTAGCTCTCACTAGTCCTGGTGACTATTACAAAGCGGGTGAAGGGTCACTGATGCAATTGGTACTAACCCCAGGAGACCCATTTATCCGACAAAGTAATGATGCGATCGCAAAACATGTGCTTCACCAAGTCCATAATTTGTTTCCCTCCTCACGAGACTTGACCATGACCTGGTATAGTGTCGTAAAACTCGCTCAGTCTCTATACCGGGAAGCCCCTGGCATGGACCCCTATCGCCCTAACCAAAAGACACCAATCCCTAATTTCTTCCTAGCCGGTAGCTATACCCAACAAGACTATATCGATAGTATGGAAGGAGCTACCCTATCCGGGCGTCGTGCTGCTAAGGCGATTGAGTCTTTGGTTAGTTGAGGGAATAGGGAATAGGGAATAGGGAGTAGGGAATCGGGAATCGGGTTCCGATTCCCGACTCCCGATATAATCACTAAAACTTGAGGAATCTAAAACCCTATGTCTGATTGGCTGGAACATAGTGTACAAGTTGAAGTAGAAGTTCCCATTGAGTTAGCGTGGGAGCTTTGGTCAGATTTAGAGCAAATGCCGCGCTGGATGAAGTGGATTGACTCAGTAGAAGTGCTAAAAGAGGATCCTGACTTATCCCGGTGGAAACTTGCTAGTACAGGTTTTGAGTTTAGCTGGCTCTCTCGAATTCTGAAATTAGTTCCACATCAGATTATTCAGTGGGAATCAGTAGATGGTTTGCCCAATCGAGGTGCAGTGCGCTTCTACGACCGTAAGGATAGCAGTATCGTTAAGCTGACCATCGCTTACGGCATTCCCGGCATTCTTGGTCAGTTAATGGATAACTTATTTTTAGGTAACTTAGTTGAGTCTACCATCCAGGAAGATTTAGAACGATTCCGGGATTATGCTCTGAAGGTTAAAGGGTAGCAATGGGGAGTCGGGAATCGGGAGTCGGGAATCGGGAGTCGGGAATCGGGAGTGGCTCTATGGTAGAAACGCGCTGATCCCTATGGTTGTCAGTCTCCAAAAACATTTGCCATTTATGATATAATCCAAACCTTTTGTATACTAAGCGTACCCAATTTTTTAATAACAAATACAACATCCACAACCCGAAAAATATATCTATTCCCGATTCCCGATTCCCTACTCCCGATTAGCTACTCCCTACCGATTCGATTCCCGATTCCCGATTCCCGATTCCCGATTCCCGATTCCCGATTCCCTAAAACTTAAGAGTAAACCCTTCAACCTTCAAGTTTCCCCAGCATGGTAAGAACTACGAACCAAAGGACCGGAACGAACATGGGCAAATCCCATATCCCGTGCGATCGCACCTAGCTCATCAAACTCTTCCGGTGTCCAGTATTTTTGTACGGGCAGATGTTGGAGAGAGGGACGCATATATTGACCGAGGGTGATGCGATCGCATCCAATTTTACCTAAATCCGCCATCGCCTCAATCACTTCTGCTTTGGTTTCCCCATGGCCCAACATTAATCCGGACTTAGTGGGAATGGTGGGATTGAGTTGTTTGACAATGCTGAGCACATCAAGCGATCGCTGATATTGTGCTCCCCGGCGCACCTTGCCCTGTAGCCGCTGCACTGTTTCAATATTGTGGTTGTAACAGGCTGGCTTGGCCTCCACCACCGTGGCTATCCGTTGCTGTTGCAACTCTGCTGAGGTTTGATCCTGCTCACCTTTACCCCCCCAGAAATCTGCCGTTAGCACTTCTATCTCAGTACCTGGATTGAGTTGGCGGATCGCATCCATCGTAGCGACAAACCAACCGGCACCCTGGTCTGGTAAATCATCCCGAGCCACAGAGGTCAGCACCACATACCGCAACCCCAATAACTGTACCGATTCCGCTACTTTTTGCGGCTCCTCTGGGTCAAGGGCCATGGGAGCATGACCTTTATCTACTTGACAAAATGCACAAGACCGTGTACACGTCGGTCCCATCAACAAAAATGTAGCGGTTTTCTGAGAATAGCACTCACCTCGGTTCGGGCAACGTCCCTCCTCACAAATCGTGTGAATCTGCCGTTGTTTAATAATCCGCTGCACTGTTGAGATGTCACTAGCATTACCAATCGGACGTCGCAACCAAGACGGAAGTGCAGTAATTTCTGAACGCCATTGTTTTTGTGTAGTCATGGATAATCGGGAGTCGGGAGTCGGGAATCGGGAGTGGGGAATCGGGAATCGGGAATCGGGAATCGGGAATCGGGAATCGGGAGTCGAATAGAATTGTAACAGGAGCAACGGGCAAGATGCCCGTTCCACGTTAGATGGCTATTCTACCAAGATGGCTATTCCACAAAACTATTTCCATCAAACGAAGTCTACTATTGTTTAACTAGTCACACAAAGACTTGACTTCGCGGCAGTTGTCTGGAACAGGGGATCACCAGAACAGTAGACAAGAATTGATGCAAACACTATCATAAAACTACTTTTGCGCATAGGTCTACTATCTACTCCTCCCGATTCCCCACTCCCGATTCCCGATTCCCGATTCCCGACTCCGGAATTATGAGTTATCTAGCAATGACCGAATCAGAGAACGTAGCATTCTTCCTAAAGCTTCACACTCATCTATAATCGGATTAATGCTTCCAGAAGTAGCCAGTTTCACTCTGACCGATAAGAAAAGATGGGTTTCCAATTCTTTGAGAGAGCCTTGAGCTATTCTAAGAAATTGAACATATTCTCCTCGATACTCCCGTCCATATCCCTCTGCAATATTAGCAGGAATTGATGCAGCTGCTCTCCTTATCTGTGCAGTCATCCCATACATTTCCTGTTTAGGGAATTCTCTGGTGATCACATAGCAACTCTCGGCCACATCCATTCCCTTTTGCCAAACTCGCAAATCTCGATAAGACTGAATTTGATTATAATTGCTCATGCTTAAACTAGAGTTCGGGAGTCGGGAGTGGGGAATCGGGAATCGGGAGTGGGGAGTCGGGAGTCGGGAGTGGCTCTATGGTAGAAAAGCGATCGCTATGGTTGTCAGTCTCCGAAAACATTTGCCATTTATAAAATTATTAGCTTTTGTATACTAAGCGTTCCCACTATTTTTTGAAAATCACAAATACAACATCCACCACCCGAAAAATATACCGATTCCCGATTCCCGATTCCCGATTCCCGATTATGGTTGTCAGTCTCCGAAAACATTTGCCATTTATAAAATCATTAGCTTTTGTATACTAAGCGTACCCACTATTTTTTTATAAATAGTCACACATCGATTCCCAATTCCCGATTCCCAATTCCCGATTCCCCACTCCCGATTCCCGACTCCCGATTCCCGACTCCCGATTCCCGACTCCCGATTCCCGACTCCCGACTCCCGACTCCCGATTCCCGATTCCCAATTCCCGATTCCCGATTCCCAATTCCCGATTCCCGATTCCCGATTCCCGATTCCTTCACCCTTTTGCCCGACGATACCAACCCACAATCCGGTGAGGAGAAACCCCCAAATGATAGGCAATGATCACCAGTTGGTTAATTAATGTAGTTTTGACAACCCCCAAGGTCTGCCAGCGGCGTCCTGATGTTAAGACAGGTTGATTAAGGATAGTTATTTTACCTAGGTGGCGGAGGCGTCGCATCAAGTCAAAATCTTCCATAATCGGTAGATTCAGAAAACCACCAAGGTCTGTAAACACCTTAGTCTTAATAAAGATAGCCTGATCACCGTAGGGCAGGGAGCAAAAACGCGATCGCAAATTCACCATCCGTTCAATCAGCCTTACCCCCCGCAGGTTAGCATCAATGGCTAATTCAAAGGCACCAGCCACGGTATCATAGTTTTGTAACCCTTCGCGAACTAAGGTATCAAATCCTGTTGGTAAACGGGTATCAGCATGGAGAAACAGAAGAATATCTCCGGTAGCCACCGCAGCCCCAGCATTCATTTGACTAGCGCGACCGGTACCAGCAGCTATAATCTTAGCACCCAGTGATTGTGCGATCGCAACGGTTTCATCATCACTGCCCCCATCTACCACAATCACTTCCACATTAGACGCTTCCCTAACCGTAGCCAAAGTATCAGCTATGTGACTAGCCTCATTCAGAACCGGGATGATAATTGAAATTTTTACTATCACGCAAGACGTTTAGGCATTGTTTCTGACAAATTAGCATTGGTGAGTAGGAAATAACCAATGTTCCCTTAATTTCTATCCATCTCTAGACATTTATTACGTAATAGCGATATAATAAAAGGTAAACTAAATACAAACTAGATTCAAATAAGGTGAGAAATCCAACATGTCAGGGTTAACCATTAGTATTGGAGAAGCAGCCAGTGAGCTAGGGGTCTCAGTTAAAACCTTAAGGAGGTGGGCAGACGCAGGAAAAATTAGGTCACAACGTTCTCCCAGTGGGCATCGGCGATTTTATGTAGCCGATATCAAACACATTACACCACGGAATGTCGGTCAGATCGATGATCGCATAACCATTAACTATGCCCGTATTTCAGATCAAGACCAAAAAGAAGATTTAGTCAAGCAAATCAAGATTTTAGAGTCTTTTAGTACTGCTAATGGTTGGCAGTATGAAACAATTCAAGATTCAGGTTCCGGAATCAATTCCCAAAATAAAGGCTTACAGAAACTGCTCAAGCGCATCATGCAGGGGAATGTTGGAAGACTTGTAATTACTCACAAAGATAGGCTGCTTAGAGTTAGCGCTGAATTAGTCTTTGCTATGTGTGAAGAATTCAATACAGAAGTAATAATTATCAACAAGTCATCAGAAGACATCAGCCTTGAACAAGAATTAGTTACAGACATGATGGAGCTGATTACAATATTTTCAGAAAAACTCCATAGTGCTAAAAGTTCCAAAATGTAAGCTATTAGCTATTAGCTATCAGTGATCAGCTATCAGCTATCAGCTATCAGCTTATGGGCTACATCACAGGCTAGAAGCCTGTGCCACGATTCCCGATTCCCGATTCCCGATTCCCGATTCCCGATTCCCTACTCCCTACTCCCTGTTCCCGATTCCCGATTCCCGATTCCCTACTCCCTACTCCCTACTCCCATCAAATTTGATACTACCCATAGATCCTCTGGGCGGTCAACATCAGTAAGCTCGGAAAGCATTGCCATAGTTAGGTTAAGACTCTTAGCAATATCCACCGTTTGCTGCAAAACCTCAGATGTTCCCCAACTCACTCCCACAAACAAATCTGGAATCAATCGACTTAGACCAACCAGATAGTAGCCGCCATCCTTGGCTGGTCCAAGTACTAAATCATGATTGTCTAGAGCCTCAAATGCCTGATTCATCACCGAACTATTCAAATCGGGGCAATCAATACCAATTATCACAACTTTCGTCATACTTTCCGCAAACGATAACTCAAACGCTGAAGTGATTCGCTTGCCCAAATCCCCATCACTCTGAGGTTTACAGACCAGAGTCGAGCCTAACCAATTCTCCATTAGCTGTTGATTACCACCAGCAAAATGGATTTCTACAGACACAGGGCGACCAGTTGTTAATTCCTTGACCTGGGCAACAGTATGTTCCGTCATCCGACGTTGAAGGGTTGCCGCACCATCCGCTCCTAGAGCTGGTATCATCCGGGTTTTAGTCTTTCCTGGCTCTGGATAGCGGCTGAAAATAATTAGGCGTTCTGTAACTATCATTAATGTAAAGGGAGTAGGGAGTAGGGAGTAGGGAATCGGAACCCACCCCTAACCCCTCCCAGGAGGGGAACGGGAGTCGGGAGTCGGGATTAGGGGACAATAATTATCACAATTACTACACGGATTTTTATATAGCATTTATAATGCTATCACGAAAAATAATCTTAATTTATCATAACAGTAAAAACTCCTTTGATATCTTGACTACTGTTCCCTATTTCCTCTTACCTCTTACCTGCTCCCTACTCCCTACCGATTCGATTGACGATTCCCGATTCCCGATTCCCGATTCCCGATTTACCATCAATCCTATGTTCACCTATCAAATACAAACCCTATAGTTTACATGCCTATTTTTTCCAAAACTTCTTGGGCAAGAGATCTAAATTCTTCTGAAGCCATAGAATAGGGCTTATAATCCAATACAGACACAGGAGACGGTATATCCTGATCGTCTACTTTTTCAACTTGTTCAGCACACTTAGCCAAATCATCTCGATCGAAAATAACACTCTTCATCACATCAAAGCCATATCGCTCGGAAATTGCTTTTATCCGTTTTGGCAAGGTATGCTGTATGAACATATTATTGGTTGCTATTTTAGAAGGCAGCACTCCCAAGACTTCAAGGGGCGGTTTAATGTTGATTTGTTTTCGATAGCCATTAATAGCTCTGATGAAATCTTTTACATTCAGTAATCCTTGATTAGAAAAAGGCTTGAGGTCTGAAGGAATGATTAAATAGTCAGCAGTTATTAAAGCAATCCTAGCATATAAATTCCAAGAAGGCGGAGTATCAAGAATTACCACATCATAGTAAGTTTTAACATCCTCTAGTTTATCCATCAGCATGAGCAGGCTAAAATCAAGCTGATTCATATCAAGTTCATATTTCATCAGATCGATGTGAGCAGGAACCACATCAATTTCTGGATTGCTGAATTCAGATTTTCTAGCTACTTCCGAGATTGAGAAGAATTCCTCAGATTGCAAAACATGGAGAATATTACACTCTTTGATATCATCAAATGCTTCGTCATGAAATTTAACCAGTCCGGTAGCAAAGGTAGCATTAGCTTGGCTATCAAGATCGATGACAAGCACTTTTTTGCGGTTTTTTCGGATAGCTGCCCCTAGGTTAACCACCGTTGTGGTTTTCCCCACGCCGCCTTTGTTATGGTATACTGCAATGACTTTCACGTTATATTACCTCTTTCTTTTTGTCAAAACTGGGATACACCATTTCCATAGTCAATATGAAAGGCGGTGTTGGCAAGACTACCACCACCGTCAACCTTGCTACCTGTCTTGCCAAAGATTATGGCATGCGAGTATTAATCGTAGATCTCGATACCCAGATTAATGCTACCCTAAGCCTGATGCCTCCAGTCCAATTTGCTAAACTCAAGAAGGAAGACCGAACCTTAAAAAAAATAATTAATCAAGTCATTCAGTCACCCACTCAGGCATATATTCCCATTGAACAAGCGATTCAGCGCAATATTTGTCGAGTCGATGGACTAGATTTATTGCCAGGGGATATCGAAACCTACAATGATTTTCTATTGGCTGCATTGCTGTTTTCTCAGTCAAAGGATAATCCCCAAGAGTTTGAAAACAACTGGAATCAGCTAGAGAATTATTTAATTAAGCGTGCCCTTGAGCCAGTTCAACAAACCTACGATTTTATTCTATTGGATTTCCCTCCAAGTGAGAATATTATCACTCGTAGTGGAATTATTGCTAGTGATTTTTATATCATTCCTGCCAAACCTGAACCCTTATCAGTGGTTGGGATTGGCATCCTGGAAGAAGGTCAGATCAAAAAGCTCGTACAAAGCGATCGCTCTGGGATAACCCTGATTGGGATTCTGTTTTTCTCCCTTGGTCACGCCACCAATATGGCTACACAAGTCAAGAACCGATTGACCGATAATTTTGGGAAAGACAAAATTTTTAGTATAGAAATTCCCAGGAATGTTGCAGTTGCCAAAGCCGTGGATGAGTTTCGACCTGTGGTCGTCAATGAACCCCAAGCACCAGGAGCCAAAGCCTTTACTCAATTCACGGCAGAATTTATCCAAAAATTATCAAGTATTATAACAAATAAATCTAAGAACTAGTTGAGCAGAAGGGTGGAATCGGGAATCGGGAATCGGGAATCGGGAATCGGGAATCGGGAATCGGGAATCGGGAATCGGGAATCGGGAATAAGAGTGTGGGGAGTGTGGGAAGTGTGGGAGGTGTGGGGAGTGCGTAGGGTGCGTTAGGGGCGGGCTTGAAATGATTTTCCGCCTGTTCGCACCTTGTTGGGACAGCCCGCCCCGTAACGCACCACCGGGTCAAACGACATTTTTGCTCATTTTTGAGGAAATTGGGAATTTAGGAGCAAGGCCAAAATCATGATTAAATCTTGGATGGTAATTGGACTGGTAACCCTGCTAGTAGCATTTGGTGGTAACTTAATCACCACACCCGAAGGAGTCAGATGGTTCTATCGCCTACGTCGTCCGCAATGGCTCACCTTCGAGAGAGCAATTCCCCTGATCTGGATAACTATCTTTATTTGCGGTGCTTGGTCAGCGTATATAGTTTGGGAAAATGACCCAGGTAGCCGAAGCACCTGGTTGCTGATGGGTTTATATCTACTACTAGAAATCATCACCATCGCTTATACACCCGTGATGTTCCTATTTCGTAGCCTCACAGTTGGCACCATTATTGGTGGCACAGGTGCCTTATTAAGTCTTATCCTGGCTTTACTGATTTATCCCGTATCCCTGGTGGCGTTTTTGTTACTACTTCCCTACATAATTTGGAGTCCGATTGGTACCTACACCACCTGGGAAATGAGGCGACTTAATCCAGGAGCAGCCTAATTTTTGGCGTTGCTTAATAATGGAATGATTTTAAGCGTTTTTAGGTGCGCTTGACCTAGGCACATCAGGCGTGGAACTGGCATCTTGCCAGTTTCAATATATTTTCGGGCGGGCAGGATGCCCACTCTACTCCTATTCATCGCTTGATTCACCAACGCCTAATTTTTTTTACCAGAAATTAGTAATCATCTGTGCCATAAACAGTTTTCCCATCAGGCATAACCGCAAATTGTAAATCAGCACCTTTTAGATTAGTACCCTTCAATACCGCATCTTGCAAATTGGCGTAACGCAAATTAGCTTTATAAAGGTTGGCACTAGTTAGATTAGCCTCCCTCAAAATTGCACCATAAATACTAGCATGACTCAAGTCAGCATGCTCCATATTGGCACCAGTCAAGTCAGCTTCTCGAAGCTCAGTACGATTAAGAATAGCAGCACTTAAATCAGCATTAGCCAATCGGATATTGAGCAGATTAGCATCACTGAGATCAGCACCTTTCAAGTTAGTATCTTTAAAATCAGCGCCATCTAAGTCAGCAGAGGTTAACTTCGCATTTTCCAAACGAGCACCAATCACTTTAGCATCTTTGAGTTTAGCCTTCTCTAGGTTACTATCGGATAAGTTAGCTTGGCTAAAGTCAGCTCTGCTAAAGTCAACTCCACTTAAGTCAACTCCACTCAAATCAAAACCCATGATATCACACTCTACACAGGTCTTAGTTTTTAAGATTAATTCAAGCTTTTTTGTCTTGGCTTGTTGATGTTGAATGGTCTTACTGGAGTTATCATTAGTTTTTAGGGATATGCTGACCGGTTGCGCAGATGATAGATGAAGAGCAATTGCTATAGTTACCCCTAAGATAGCAGCAATGATTAAAGATAGCTTAATGTTCATAAACAAAAGCTTGCCCAGATTGACCCGAGAGTAGAAGCTCTACTGAGATAGATATAATATATTATTAGCCATACCGGAAAAAAAGTTTAAAGTTTTGTGTATAACAATAGCAGCTGTTTGCTGTAGTAAGAGGAGAGGCTTTGCCATAAGGGAGCGATAATAGAGCTAGTTTCCCGTTTGGTTGTTATCCCCCCTATGCTCCCTGGGTAGACTATAGGGTGTAGCCTAGAAAAAAAATAGTTACTTAAAAAATTTCTTTAATTATAGCATGACATGGCACGAGAGCGTAAAAATTGTAATCAGGCTATGCTGCTAAAAGCTGCCATTATAGATTACAGCGTGGCCAACTAGATGGCAGTTAGATTAAATCTTAAAAGTTACCCACCAAAGCGCGGAATTTAAGGATTAAGGAAGTTCCATTATGTTAGTTTGTCCCCAGTGTCAGTTCGAGAACCCAAATACCAACAAGTTTTGTCAACGATGTGGAACTTCCCTAACCGATAAAACTTGTCATGAATGCGCTAGCCAAGTGCCCCTAAATGCTGAAACTTGTCACAACTGCGGTGCGTTCACAGGAACGGTTTGGAGGGCAATTATTTCTAAGCAGCAAAATTCGGCAACCTCCCCGCAGTATTCTCCTCAAACCCCAGTTGAGGTGTCAGAGTCCTCAACTGATCAGGCTACGGCAGTAGCGGTGTCGCAACCAGAGTCTGACCAGACCGAGAGGGAACTAACCCAGCCAGCATCATTCCTAGAAACAAGACAAGAGTGGCTAACGGAATCGGATACTATACTAACAGAGCCAGGGGATGATGGCACCTTGTCCCAAGCATCAACAGTCAACGCTGATGAAGCATCGATAAACAACAGAGGTGGCTGTGATCAAGTGGAACTAGAATCTGGAGAGGAGCCATTACTAGAGATTAGCCCAATACAGAAGAAACCTCAATCTACTGAAGCTTCCACCTGGTCAATTCTTAATCTCGAAAACCCAACT
This sequence comes from Moorena sp. SIO3I6, assembly GCF_010672095.1. NCBI lineage: Bacteria > Bacillati > Cyanobacteriota > Cyanophyceae > Coleofasciculales > Coleofasciculaceae > Moorena > Moorena sp. SIO3I6. The sequence goes on from NZ_JAAHHU010000002.1 coordinate 75,305, forward strand.
TCAGAAACAGCAACAATTGTCTATCTAGACCAAGGTAAGCGTTACAGAGTACTAGAACCTGAGAAACTCTCTCAGATAGGGGAAAGTAAGACAACAGACCATAGTATCTTTGTCACAGTTTTGGACTGCCAACCGTTACAAAAGTCTCCCCTAGAAACCCTGATTAATCAAACAAAATTGTCTCCAGAGAAATTCGATATATCGACAACCCAAGAGCAGCCAAAACCTTCCTCGAAAGAAAACGTAGACGTTTGGAAAGTCCTAGATATCCCACAGAGTGCTAAACCCTATTTGGCTCTCAAGGACTTATGTTATCCTAGTGTGCCAGAAATTCATGATGTTTGGCAGCAAAATGGTAAGGCGATAATCCTGCTAGAAAACCGTTCAGAATGGCAGTTACTGAGTAAGTTGTGGGGGTCAGAAGAGTTTTCTAAACTGCAAATCCTATACTGGCTCGATGAAATGGCAAAGCTTTGGCAAGCTCTAGAGCCTTGGCATTGTCGTCAGAGTCTGTTGGAACTGACGAATCTCCGGGTGGATGAAGACCAAGCACTAGGTTTGGAGCGTCTATATCCGGATATGGAGGAAAATCCGCTAACCTTAGAGGATTTGGGACAACTGTGGCAACGATTATTTAACGAGTCCCAGCGAACCCAATTTACCTCCTTGTCAACGGTTGTCCGGCAGTTGTGTACTAAGGAAATTGAAACCATTGAGGAATTGCGATCGCATCTGCAAGGGATTGCTGACGAACAAGAATCTGACCCATACGAATCCGGTATGGAATTAACTGAGGCTGTACTCTCAGAAATGGCAACGGCAGACACTGAACCTCCTGATAGCCAGGAATTATTGTCTGATCTACCAGGAAAAGAGCAACAAGGGGATGACATGCCAACGGTACTGTTGCCAATGAGCTTGCAGAGTCTCGATGATCTCGGTAGTACAGATATTGGTCATCAAAGAGATCATAATGAGGATTGTTTTGGCATCGAGACCCAACTCAAAAAGCAGGAAAATCCCATTGGTCGAACTATACAAGCTCGTGGTTTATATATTCTCTGCGATGGCATGGGAGGGCATGCGGCTGGGGAAGTAGCCAGTTCTATGGCAGTAGAGGTACTCCAGAATTACTTTAAACAAAATTGGCAAGACGAGTTTCCCACAGAAGATAGTCTCAGGAAATCGGTATATGTAACAAATCAAGCGATTTTCGATATCAACCAACAAAATGCTCGCTCTGGCAGCGGTCGCATGGGTACGACTCTAGTCATGATGTTGATTCAAAATACCAAGGTAGGGATTGTCCATGTCGGAGATAGTCGGGTCTATCGTCTAACTCGCAAACGGGGCTTAGAGCAAATCACTATAGACCACGAGGTGGGTCAACGAGAAATCCAGCACGGAGTAGATCCAGAGCTGGCTTACTCTCGCCCTGATGCCTATCAACTAACTCAAGCCCTTGGACCGCGCAGTGAGCAATTCCTAAATCCGGATGTGCAATTCATAGATATCGCAGAAGATACTATATTCTTACTTTGTTCTGATGGTTTGTCAGATAATGACCTGTTGGAAAATCACTGGCAAACTCACTTAGCGCCTTTACTAAGTTCCCGAGCTAGCCTCGATCAGGGTCTGGCTAACTTGATTGAGCTGGCAAATGAGCATAATGGTCACGACAACATTACACTAATCCTAGTTCGGGTGAAGGTGCGACCAAACTTGGCTCAACCAAAATTACATTAGGTGATTAGTTGTATGTGATTAGTCATTAGTTGTATGTGATTAGTCATTAGGTGATTAGTTGTATGTGATTAGTAGCTGCCAGTAGATTCTGGTTAGTCACTTTGGACAAAGGATAAAACCGACAAAGGATAAAACCGACAAAGGATAAAACCGACAAAGGATAAAACCCACAAAGGACTTTGGACAAAGGACAACTGACTATGGTCACACTGACCCTATTAGATCCGTTAAGCCCCACTCCAGTGCAGCAGTGGAGCTTTCAGAGCAAATCTACGATTCGCATTGGTCGTGCTCCTGATAATGATGTGATTGTCGATGACCCGATCGTGTCACGACATCACCTGGAACTCAGGGCTAGTGCTTCCCCATCGGGTCCGATGTGGCAGTTGGTCAATCAGGGTGCCAATGGCACCTTCCTCAATGGTGTCTTGGTTTCCCAGGGGGTGCTGCCGGAAAAGGCTCTGATTCAGCTAGCCCAGAAAGGTCCGAGGCTGGAATTCCAAGTTCAAACCCAGCAACTACCTTCCCTAGCACCCAAGCCCTTGACTGAGACTACTAAGCCATGCCAACACCAAGGCAATGCACCAGGCAATTTGTTCTGTATTCACTGTGGTCAACCCTTGGTGCCAGTCGAGGGAGTCATTCGCAACTACCATGTTTTGCGGACATTGGGACAGGGGGGAATGGGAACCACTTATCTTGCCTGGGACAAAGTTAACAGCAAGGATGGATACCCACTCCTACTAGTACTGAAGGAAATGAATGCTGACATGGCTCAAATTTCCAAGGCTCAAGAACTGTTTGAACGAGAGGCTCGCACCCTGAAAACCCTGAATCATCCCGGAATTCCGCAGTATTACGACTTTTTTGTGGAAGGGGGGAAAAAATACTTAGCAATGGCTCTGATCCACGGTGAAGATTTAGAAAAACGTGTCTTGAGCACTGGACCAGTCACCTTGCCCCAGGCAGTAGAGTGGATGATTCAGACTTGCGATATCTTAGACTACATCCACGACCGCCAGCCGCCTCTAATCCACCGAGACGTTAAGCCCGCGAATTTGATGGTGCGCCATCGAGATAACCGAATTGTGATGTTGGATTTCGGTGCTGTTAAAGAAATTGGCACAATACCAGGCACACGGATTGGTGCCGAGGGATATAGTGCTCCTGAACAAGACCGAGGTCAGCCTTGCACTCAATCGGATCTTTACGCCATTGGCCCAACTCTAATATTTCTGCTCACCGGGGAAGCTCCTCTAAAGTATTATCAAAGGCGTAGTTCAGGATATCGGTTTGATGTATCAGGCGTTCCCACTGTTACTCCCCAATTAAGGCAAGTAATTGAGCGGGTTTGCCAACCAAGAGCTTGCGATCGCTACCAAACGGCAAAAGAGCTGATCCAGGCTTTGGTTGCTTGTATTTAGGAGTCGGCGTCTTAGAATATGAGCAGAAATTTCACGGCCAGAATTTGGCGATCCCTAGTGATTAGGATAAGGGGGGGCAAGGGAATCAAGAAAGGATATACTAACCTACCCGCGCTGTATCCTCATCCATAGCCAAGCTCCACCGATTGAAGCGTGGACACCAAACGGGAGCGAAACAAGTCAGATCAAGTCCGGTTAATTACTTCTAAAAATGGTTGATCCCCGTTGATCGCCTTTTGTCAATTGTCAATTTTCTATTGTTAATAGCAAATTGTTAATAGCAAATTGACCACTGACAAGTTTTAATTGTCAATTTTCTGTCAATTTTCATTCTTACGAACAACAGAGATCGATAAGTACTTAACCTGACACTGGATCAGATCATTCTTCGTCCCAGGCTTCCACAGCTAGTAAGTCACTGATCGGGTCTTGCATGGTAAACCCGAATTCAGTCAGTTCCTGTTTCCAGTGGGACCATTTGTCCCCATAGAGCAGGGCAATTTTCCAAAGGCTGTCACTGGGTTTAATAATATTGGATTCCGCCAGTGAACGCACATGGCGTTGCAACTTCACCATGGGGTGAGTAACTGTTTGAGTCATACTCTAAAATCTCTAAATCAATTCTGTTGTTGGATTGGCTTTTGCTAATACCTGAACTACAATGCTTCCCCTTTGCGTTAATGCGCCGATCTGTAGAGTTTTGTACGGCAAGGAAGCCCCTCTATACTCTTTTAGCGCAATCGGATGCATTTAAGCAAGCCCGATTTGGGTAAATGTACGGGAATCCCTACTTTAACGCTAACCATGGACACGTAGTCAGGTTATGATAGTAGATAGAGCCCAAGCAAGTTAGAGGCAATTACAGCAGTTTTTCCATGACCCAACCACCACACCTTGTTCCCTATGGTTCCTGGAAATCCCCTATTACCGCTGACATGATTGTTCAAAGCAGCGTTAGGTTGGGCAGCATTGCCCTTGATGAAAAGGATGTTTACTGGATTGAAGGGCGACCTGCGGAAGCTGGACGCAATGTAATCGTGCGACGCACCCCTGATGGCAAAACTGTTGATCTGACTCCCGAGCGCTTCAATGCTCGTACTCGGGTTAACGAGTATGGTGGTGGTGCTTTTGCGGTTAAGGATGGCACAATTTACTTCTCTAATTTTGCTGACCAACGTCTGTACCAACAAACCCCAAGCTCAAAACCCCAACCCCTAACCCCCATAGCTAACTGGCGCTATGGTGATGGGGTAATTGACCAGCAACGGGGACGTATAATCTGTGTGGGAGAAAACCACACGGTGGATGGGGAACCAGTCAATACCTTGGTTAGCATCAGCCAAGAAAACGGTGAAGATATTCAAGTGCTAGCCTCTGGCTGTGACTTTTACTCCTCGCCGCGCCTAAGTCCGGATTCCTCTAAACTCGCTTGGCTAACCTGGAATCATCCCCATATGCCCTGGGATGGTACTCAACTATGGGTAGCTCCAATCTTAACCGATGGTTCTATAGGTGTTGCAGAGCCTATTGCTGGTGGGGGGGATGAGTCGGTATTTCAGCCAGAGTGGTCACCAGATGGTGTCCTTTACTTTGTTTGCGATCGCACTAATTGGTGGAATCTCTACCGCTGGCAACCAAGCCAAGGGGCAATCGAACCCCTGTGTGAAATGGAAGCCGAGTTTGGACTACCCCAGTGGGTCTTTGGTATGTCTACTTATGGCTTCGATGGTGCCAATCGAATCATATGTACCTATACTCAGGAAGGAAACTGGCATTTAGCTAGTATTGACCTAAAAACGAAGCAGCGGTCGGTGATTGCTACACCATACACCAGTATTTCCGACCTAAAGGTAGCTGATAATCAAGCGGTTTTTATCGCTGGTTCTGTAACAGAAGCAAGCGCTATTGTTCAGTTGGACTTGACAAATGGACAAATAAATGTACTGAGGAGTAAGCGTGAGTTAGCTATCGATACTGGCTATCTATCGCAGCCTGAAGCGATCGCATTTCCCACAACTAATGGACTGACCGCCTATGGTTTCTTCTACCCACCACAAAACAAAGACTACACTGCACCAACCTCCGAAAAACCACCCCTAATTGTCAAAAGCCACGGTGGACCTACGGCAGCGACTTCCAGTACCTTTAACCTAAAAATTCAATACTGGACCTCTCGTGGTTTTGCCATCCTAGATGTCAACTATGGAGGCAGTACTGGCTATGGGCGGGACTATCGTCAACGCCTTAAAAACAACTGGGGAATTGTGGATGTTGATGACTGCACCAATGGAGCAAAGTACCTAGCTGAGCAAGGACTAGTTGATGGTGAGCGACTGGCCATTGCAGGGGGAAGTGCTGGGGGGTATACAACTCTAGCTGCTCTGACATTCCGAGATGTGTTTAAAGCTGGCGCTAGCTACTACGGTGTAAGTGATTTGGAGGTACTAGCCAAGGATACCCACAAATTTGAATCCCGGTATCTAGATGGCTTGATCGGTCCTTATCCAGAACGTAAAGATTTATATCAACAGCGATCGCCTATTCATTTCACAGACCAACTTTCGTGTCCTGTAATTTTCTTCCAGGGGCTAGAAGACAAGGTAGTCCCCCCTAACCAAGCAGAAATGATGGTGGCAGCTTTGAAGGCTAAGGGGTTACCTGTAGCCTATGTTACCTATGAAGGGGAGCAACACGGTTTTCGTAAAGCAGAAACGATTAAACGGACTCTGGAAGGGGAGTTGTATTTTTACTCCCGGGTATTTGGATTTGAGCTAGCAGAGGCGATAGAACCTGTAAATATTTATAATTATTAGTTATTAGTTGAGTTATTAGTCATTAGTCATTGGTTAATTGCCTTGATCAATTAAGTTAGTCTGTAGACATGGAGCAACACCTGCGAAGTAAGCCAATGTCAGTATTTGTCTATTGGTTTCGATATTATTGTTCACCATAAACTCATCAACAATGACTAGGCAGGAAAGACAATCAATAACCAGTGAGTTACAAACTCAGGCAATCATTCTCGGTGGATGGGTCGCTCTGATGTGGATTGTAGAGCTGGTGGATATATTCATTTTTGGAAGGAAACTTGATCTATATGGCATCATTCCCCGCAACCCAATTGGGCTGCGGGGTATTTTATTTGCCCCTTTTCTCCACGGTGGTTTTTCTCATCTAATTTCCAACACTATACCTTTTCTTGTCCTAGGCTGGTTTGTAATGTTGCAAGAAACTAGCGACTTTTTCGTAGTTACCAGCATCACCATGGTGGTTGGTGGTCTTGGGGTTTGGCTGTTGGGCGCTCCCAATTCAGTTCACATTGGGGCAAGTGTGCTGATCTTTGGCTACCTAGGTTTTCTGCTATTTAGAGGCTTCTTTGAACGAAACCTACCCTCAATTTTTATATCAATTCTAGTCGGCTTTCTCTATGGTGGTTTAGTTTGGGGTGTCTTACCCTCACAGCCCCATGTATCTTGGCAAGGACATTTATTTGGTTTTATCGGCGGTATCCTAGCCGCACGTCTACTGGCAAAGCGTAAACTCTCTTCGTAGTGCTAAGTTGTGAGTGCTCAGTGGGAAAGTGAAACCAGACCATACAGGAAATGGCTCAAAAACAGAAATTCCCTCATCTTGTGGGTTCAAAATGGACAGCTAAACAGAAAACTTGGGGCTGGCGGCATTTCCAAGTGGTCAATCGTAAAAACCAAGGAAAGTGGGTGTTTGCTGAAATGGTAGCTTCTTGTGACCCGAATGTCCGTTTTTGGCTGAATGCTAAACAGCTTAAAGATCCTGGCTTGTGGCAAGCAGGCTGGAAATCTTTAGCCGAAATCGAAAGCGAAGAGTAACCAATCCCCGTTGATATACTATCAACGGGGATTTTGAATCAAAATCTCCTAAAAATCTGTCCCATCTGGCGATATCCCTATCTCCCCATCAATCTACAAGATTGATGGGTATTCAACCGGACTTGATATAAGACGGAACTTTCATGCCCATGCATAAATCCCACAAGCTTCCAGTTTCCCCTGACCAACCCCCTACTCGGTCAAGCAGAAATCCTTGGTGCAGATGATTAAGGGTATTGGCTTTAAGCTAATAGTAATAGGTTTTAGGTATTTTGTATCGTTAGTGATGGGGGTAAAGATGTTTGTCACACAACGGTTCCGGTTGACAGCAGCATCTGATTGATAACATAAATGGCACGCTCCTTGAATTCAAGGCAAGCTAGTAATTGTTTATGGTTAAGTGTTTATTGTTTATTTGAGTTTTATGGTCATGGATGGAATCAATAAAGCAGAAATGCGGGAAAGACTGGGAAATCTTGAGAAGATACGTGATATAATAGTAGGCTCTAAGCTGCGAGAGTATGATACTCGCTTCACGAAGATAGAGTCTGACTTATCTATGTGGCAGCAGGAAATACGCGATCGCGTTGAGCAGATCAAAACGACTCTCTCAAAAGAAATGGCTGCTGCTGTAGATTCCCTGGAAAAAAAAATAAGTACTCTTAGTTTAACTGCAGCCGAAGAGAGGAATGAGATTCAGGAGCGGGTTGAGCTGCTCAACAAAAAGTTTTCTAAGAGTATTGAGGTGCTCGACGAGACAGTCTACAAGCAGTCAACCTCCCTAAAGAAGGAACTTTCAGAAACTAAAGAACAGCATCAGCAAGATGTGATCAATCTCAGAAAGCAGATCTTGGCCGAGCTGGAAACTAAATTTGCACAGCTCAAAGATGCCAAAGCCTCGAAAGCAGATCTCGGAGACATGTTGTTAGAGTTGGGTTTGAGGCTCAAAGGGACTGAATTGGTTCCAGCACTCAAAGAAGCTAGTGATGGGTGGTCTGGGTTACCACAGACCAAAGGTCATAATGGTACGGTCATGGAGAAAACTGCTACTAATGATGACGAGCATCTCCAGTTAATCAAGCAAACTCAGACTTTGGAATAGACTTGGCACAGTCCGGCAATGTCAGTAACAAAAATTAACTTGATTTTCTCGCTAAGATTAGTTTTAAATCAAGGTGCGTTCGCGTAGCGGCTCTTTGCTGAGCATCGCTGATTTTTCCAAAAGGTTAAATAGTAACGGATAGCCACCAGTGGCATTTTCAAACCAAAATCCGGCTGATGCCTCTCAGCCGGAAAATTCTAGATCAGAGTCAATTGAGGTCAATTCGAGTACAGAAGACGAGTTGAAGGATTTACTTAATTTACTCGTTGACCTCAAGATTATTGATCACAGGGATAAACCTAGCCAACATCCTAACTCTAAGCAGCAAGGGATGACCTCTGATCAGGGAGACACTATTAAACAATCCGATTCATCCGGTGACCTTGAGGTTCCGGCTATTGAACCTCAAACTGACCGTGGGAGTAGCAGCCTCCCGTCTAGGGTTCAGGAGAAAGAACCATTAGCTCAAGAAAGGGATCAACCCCAATCCTTCGGTGTCAAAGTTTTTCCCGATCAGAACCCATCACCACAGCTTCCTACACCAAAGGAGCATCTGCCGCAAATGCCTCAAAATTCCGAAGATCCAGTATTAGCTGAGAAGTTAGTCCAATCCGAAACCACAAAAACCAACCAAGACCTGCAATCAAAGTCTGATCACGACACCTCCCAGGAATTAGACACCTTGGCTGAGATTTTACAAGAACTGGTGATATCTCCAGAAATGGCAGAGTTTCGTGACCAGATAGAAAGGCTAGCCCAGAGACAAGGCAGGCTTGAGCATCGGATTTATCAACCTCAAGAATTGATTAATCTATTGCTACCAGTGATGGCTAAGCTCCTGGATCTCACAGTAGCTCAGTTCAGTACCTCGGTTACCGATTCCCTGACTCCCATCATTGATGAAGTCATTGACCACAGAACTCAACAGGATAAAGTGTGTGTGGGAGAAGCGATCGCTCCGGCAGTTCCAATAGCTATTTCCTCCCGGATCATGGAGTGTCCAGAGGAAGTTGGGTTTGCGATCGCACCAGAAATGGCAGCAGCGATCCGGCAACAGATTATAATTGAGCGAGACGCCATGGTAAATGCTCTGTATCCGGTCATTGGCAGTACCATTTCCACATACTTAGCAGAAGAAATCCGAGCTATCAATGAGAAACTGGAAAATGCCCTCAGCGTTGAAGCAATTAAGCGCAAGATTCGCGCTAAGGTGCAGGGAGTTTCTGAAGCGGAATTGCTGTTTCGGGAGGTGATGCTGTTTCGGGCGCGAGCGATCTTTTTGATTCATAAAGACTCTGGTTTAGTGATTGCTGAGGTACAACCCTCTGACAGCCAGCACCTAGAGTCAGATATGGTAGCAGGGATGCTCACCGCTATCCGTAGCTTTGTCAATGACTGTATCGCTCAGTCTGGGGATGTGGCAGAAATCGATGCTATTGACTATGGTACATCCAAGATCATCCTGGAAGTAGAGGGATACTGCTACCTGGCGGTGTTAGTTCAAGGGGAACCCACCCACCAGTTCATTAATCAGTTGCGGGAAAGCCTAGAAACTATTATTACCCATTATGGTAAACCGATCAAGTCTTTTGATGGATATCATACAACTATCCCGGTGGGAGTCAAGGGAATTTTACAAAATTTATTAGATCAATCCCTTAGTCAAGGGCGTCGTGATACTCAGGAAAATCGGAAAAAAGGCAAGAAACCGCCAGCCTTATTGGTGGTTGGCTTGGGGCTTCTGGGTTTAATCGCTGTATTTGGGGGAATTTATCAGCATAGGGCTAAAATAAACCGTCGCATTGAGCAAAAAACTCAACTTGCCCTCGCCTATTATGCCCCAGAAGTGTCTGATTATGGTTTAACAGTTAAAGCCAATCGCCAGAGACTAAAGCTAGCTGGACAGCTACCGAATCAGGCTCTGCGCTCAAACGTCGAGCAAATTGCCAAAGCTGCGGCCCCTAACTTAGCGTTGGATAATCGAATTGAGGTGATCGAACTCCCTTATACTGATGAGTTAACCAAAGCTCAAGTCCAACGGGTGAGAAACACCTTGAATCAAATGGATGGAGTGGTAATTGTAGCATCTTATACAGAAGGCAGGGTGACCGTAAAAGGAGCGATACTCTATGCTAAAGATTTCCCTAAGATTACCGAAGCCTTTGAGAACATTCCTGGTGTCAAGTCGGTCGAGAACAATTTACAACTCCACGGATCAGACCTTACCAGCCGGATCTACTTTGATCTTGGTTCAGCCCAGTTGAAACCAGAGGATATAGGCACTAAAATCCGATCAATTAAGGAATTTCTGGAGCGGTATCCTCAAAAGCACCTGAGGATAATCGGCTACGCCGATCCTAGGGGTCAACTTACCGAAAATCAGGGATTGGCACAACAACGAGCCCAAATGGTAAAAGATGTGCTTGTTCAGCAAGGCATTGATCCCAAGCGGCTGCAAGTGCGTGGGGTTGGCAAACGCCCCCCAGATGTTGATGCTAGTCAACCGCTGTGGTTAAATCGATGTGTCGTATTTGATCCGTTTACCAAGAAATCCAGTTGAAAGCCCCTTTGGTTTAGCTAGGAGATCACAACAAGTTATGGACTTTAGTCCCTTGTATATTAAATGTGTATTAAATCTCAAATCAGGAGGTGATCCAACTACTGCAATAGATCACTAACACTAAAACCATAGTGCTGTCTGGGAACATACGGTCGGTGAGCAATTAGGTGTTCAAGTCCGCTGAAGAAATCATATCGTAAACTTGTTCAGATGTGGAGCCACGCCCATCTCTTAACAACTGTTTACAATCCCCGAGAGTTCAAACCAGTTGTCAGCAACCAGTAACAATGTCCACTATTGATCGAAAAATTTGCCTAGTTGGAGACTTTGGTGTAGGCAAAACTAGCCTAATCCGCCGATTTGTGGAGGGTGTGTTTAGTGACCAATATCTTTCAACAGTCGGAGTGAAAATTTCCCGCAAAATCATAAAATTTAAGGATGAAACCCGATCACAACTGCTGGATATAAAATTGATGATTTGGGATTTAGAAGGTCATACTAAATTTAAGGGAATTTCACCAACTTATTTAAAAGGAGCTCAGGGTGCAATTATTGTTGCTGATGTAACTCGCATGGAAACCATTGAGCACATTGTTCATCATATCGATCTGTTTTTATCCATCAATCCCAAAGGGTTGATTATTACTGCCTTAAATAAATCCGACTTAGTTGATCAAGCAAAACTGGAGGAATTGACACAGATGTTACAGAAAAAAACTGCCCAGCAAGACCAAGTCATAGCAAGTTATTATACCTCAGCGAAAACCGGGTTATACGTCGATGATATATTTTACCAATTAGGTGGCGGAACGCTTCAACAGGATTCAGGAGCCTGGGAGTAGCAAACCCCACGGATAAATCCGGGGGCTTGTGAATCATTACCTGACCAGCCTAAGTCCCGTCAGGGACTACGTTATCAGCAAGAGTTAAAGTTCCTACCTTGAAATGCGACGCTAGTTTCAAGCTCTAGAACCGGATTGTTAAACATCTTTATCAGGTTAAGGAAGTGCAATCTGGGAAGTACCGACTGATAACATTGGCGCAGCGAACTTTACCCTAGCAATAGGAGAATACTCACATTATGCGAGTTTTTGTACTTGATAAAAACAAAAAACCTTTAGATCCATGCAAGCCTGCTAGAGCTAGAATCTTGCTCAAACAAGGAAGGGCTAAGGTCTTTAGGAGATACCCGTTCACAATCATCATGCGCGATTTGGAGGAATTGGAATGTGTGACACATAATCATCAGATCAAACTTGACCCTGGTTCTCAAACGACAGGTTTAGCAATTGTTCAAGAAAAGGTGGTTGTTTGGGGTGCCGAACTAACCCACAGAGGTCTTCAAATTCGAGATGGTTTAACCTCACGTAGACAGTTGAGACGTTCTCGTAGAAACCGCAAAACTCGTTATCGACAGCCACGGTTTCTTAACCGTAAACGTCCTGATGGCTGGTTAGCTCCCAGTCTAATGTCGAGAGTCTATAATATTATCACATGGGTAAAAAAACTTACTCGATTTTGTCCGATAACTGGCATTTCTCAGGAATTAGTTAGGTTCGATACTCAGAAGATGGAAAACCCTGAGATTTCTGGCACAGAGTATCAGCAGGGCACACTCTACGGATATGAAGTTAGAGAATATCTACTTTCCAAATGGAATCGTAAATGTGCTTACTGTGGTGTGACTGATACTCCACTAGAGGTCGAACACATCAAACCTAAATCAAAGGGCGGTTCTGACCGAGTAAGTAACCTAGCAATTGCTTGTAGGAAGTGCAATCAAACCAAAGGTAATCAGGAAATCGAACAGTTTTTATCTGGTAAACCTGATGTTATAAAGCGTATTCTTTCTCAAGCCAAACGACCTTTAGTCGATGGGGCAGCCGTCAACTCAACTAGATGGAAGTTGTATAACGAATTAAAAGCCTTGGGTTTGCCGATTGAAACAGGGTCAGGTGGATTAACTAAGTACAATCGATGTCGGCAGAACCTTCCAAAAACACACTGGTTAGATGCCGCCAATGTTGGAAAAGTCGATACTTTGTACATCGAAGTTTATCAGCCATTGTTGATTTCAGCTAAAGGACATGGTACTCGTCAGATGTGCAGAACGAACAAGTTTGGCTTTCCCACTCGTTATGTACCAAGGTTGAAGTTTGTCAAAGGGTTTCAGACTGGAGATATTGCCAAAGCCGTTGTAACCAAAGGTAAGAAAGTGGGAACATACACAGGTAGAATAGCTACTCGAAAAACCGGTTCATTCAATATCTCCACTAAACACGGACTGGTACAAGGAATCAGTCACCAATATTGCAGCATTGTACATAGGAAAGACGGATATGCTTATAGCTTCTAGTTCAAAAGAAGTACTGTCTAGCTGCTGTTTGTGTAAGGGGAGAAACTCCTCCCCACGCATAAATGACAGGGGTATCCGTTTCTCCCCTTACCAACCCCCATTTTTGATGATTAGTTATATATATAGTGATATATAGCGTTTATCATAGTAATGAGGTACACAAGATTTTTTCCCTGTTGCCTGTTGCCTGTTGCCTATTCCCTAAAATCCAAAATCTACCTCACCTATTTTAGAAATGCTATATATCTTTAATATATATAGCACAGTAGCTGGTCTACCTATGCTGAGTCAACTACTGAGTCAACAGGTCACAGAATCCCACGCACTGTGTCAAGTCTCCGGGAGCAAGCCCTGGGAAAAAATCTAACATCCAAAATCCAACATCCAACATTCAAAATCGAATGACGCCCCTCTATTGTAGTAAAGGACATGAGAATCCCAATGGCAATAAGTTTTGCCGGGTTTGTGGCGAGATGCTGCCGTCCCTAGCCAAAACCTTTGACACTGGGAAGATTCTGGGTGGTCGCTACCGCATCCTCCGGGAGTTGGGACACGGAGGCTTTGGACGCACCTATTTAGCTCAAGACCTTAACCGCTTTAATGAACTGTGTGTGCTAAAAGAATTTGCCCCCCAAGTTCAAGGTAACCACGCCTTACAAAAAGCAGAAGAATTATTTGAGCGGGAAGCGGGAGTTCTTTATCGATTGCAACACCCTCAAATCCCTCAATTTCGTGAGTTGTTTCAGGTACAACAACAGGACAAAGGCACCCTATTGTTGGTTCAGGACTATGTGGAGGGGCAAACCTACCGCGCTCTACTGGAGGCTCGCCGACCTCAGGGACTCCGGTTTAGTGAAGCAGAAGTGACTCAACTGCTGATCCAAATCCTGCCAGTGTTGGAATATATCCATTTTATGAGGGTGATTCATCGGGATATCTCTCCCGATAATCTGATTTTGCGCAGTACCGATGGTTTACCAGTGCTGATTGACTTTGGCGGTGTCAAGGAGGTAGCAGCGAATGTGGCATCGAAGTTCCTAGGGTCAAAGGTGGCTGGTCAAAATAAGCCGATCATAACTCGGTTGGGTAAAGTTGGCTATGCTCCCCCAGAGCAGATGCAAGGAGGAAGTGTTTTTCCCCACAGTGACCTCTATGCTCTAGGGGCAACTATATTAGTATTAGTGACTGGTCAGGAACCCCAGCAGATAATTGACCCCAATACCCTGACCTGGAACTGGCGGCGAGAGATCAGCCTTAGCTCAACCCTAGGTCGTATCCTCGATAAAATGCTTCAACCTAGACCAGGGGAACGGTACCAAAATGCCAAAGAAGTGCTGCGAGACCTCACCACTCACCTTCAATTTGCCAGTGACCCGCAATCAGCTCCATCACCCCCTCAGACTAAACCGACCTTAGCAGTTGCCCCTGGTTCAAAGCCAGTAGCGGTTAACCAGCCAGCAACCCCAGCTACCAGAACACCATTAAGCACTTTTACAAACAATACCGTTTTAGACTGGCTTGGCAAGGTGGTTTTGGTATCTGTCTTAGCTGCTGCTGTATTTGGTTTTACCTTCTGGGCAACCAATTGGTGGTTCAAATTCAGAGGATCTCAGCCGGAACCCTCTCCAAAGGAATCACCCATCGATCAACCGGACATAAAGCCACCCTCGTGGTTTCCCAGCAACGAGGCAAAGCGCAAGGAATTGCTAGATCAGCGTCGTGCCAATTTGGAGATTGACGAGAAGTTCTACGTTCAGTTAGTCAATGAGGCCTTTTGGAACAACTACCCCAATCAAGAAAAACGACAGCTAGGCACTGGATCAAAGGATGCTCCGTTAAGAGAAGAGTGGGATAAGCTGGCATTTGAGCTATTGACCCGGATTGAGTTGCTCAATTTGAGTCGGACGGCACGGGGAAGGTTGGGAAGCTATGGGACAGCAGATCTGACTAGCTGGAAGCAGCAAGTGAATCAGTTGCGTCTTTCTAGCCGTGCAGCTTATGATATTGCAGATTCTAAATTCTTTCATAAGTTTCCCGATCAGCGCGGTGAGAAGTTTATCGATAAGTCTATTGGTCAGGTGTGGCAAGGGATTGTTGGGGATACCATCGAAGCGTTGAAATCGGGCAAAGCCCTACAGCGCATCGAGTTTGCCCCTGGCGCAGTGATTCAGCAAGTCAGTGGTACCCTTGAGCCAGGAGACGGGAAAGCGTTTACGGCTAAACTTTCTGGTGGTCAAGTCATGGAAGTGAGACTGGCTACCGATGTGAATGCCTTGTTTTCAGTTTATGGTCCGAGCCGTAAGACCACCCTATTAGAAGACTCAAACGAACGCTACTGGATCGGGGATCTGCCAGCATCTGGTTTCTATGAGTTTGTGGTAGTTTCTCAAGCCTCTGAACCGATTAATTATCGACTTAACTTGAGGGTTGAAGATTAGTGATTGGTAATTTATAGCAGTTCTCAATTGGGTGAGCTA
The DNA here is from genome assembly GCF_010672095.1 of Moorena sp. SIO3I6. NCBI lineage: Bacteria > Bacillati > Cyanobacteriota > Cyanophyceae > Coleofasciculales > Coleofasciculaceae > Moorena > Moorena sp. SIO3I6. Next base: position 90,815 of record NZ_JAAHHU010000002.1, read on the forward strand.
TAGCGGTTTTTAGTCTAATGAGGTACACAGGATTTTTACCATCTTAGCTCTTAGCTCTTACCTCTTCTGACTTCGGAGCAGGGAGTAGCGATAAATCCGTAGTGTCAAACTTGAAGGTGCGGAATGTGGGTTCTATAGCGCTACGCACAAGGCAAGAGGCAAGAGGCATGCATGCAAAGGTGCGCTTTCCGCATCTAATTATTAAATTCGCCACGGGTCGCACCTAAAAGTTCACTAAAACAGCTTTTGCTGCTTGTATCAATGTCAAACACCTTAATGCGTAGTGCTATAACAACCGTTTAGAATTCCCCGGCGGGGGAGAGTTAAATTATTGAGTTAGTGATCGGATCTACTGTAGACAGTAATGGTTCAACTTGGATCGGATCTACTGTAGACAGTAATGGTTCAACTTGGATCGGATCTACTGTAGACAGTAATGGTTCAACGTTAGAACCCAGACTTAGTTCCATCTGTTCACGGTACATACGGGCAAGAGCACCAGTGAAGCCAGCGTTGTAGTCAAGAGCGACTTCATTAATGGCATAGTTAGTTCGAACATCGACATAGGCATTATCGTCTGGTTCAGAGGGACCACCCACCAGTGCACCATAGAGAATGTTGAGGTTGTCCGTCGGTGATTCGATGTCATTGGTGGTGGAACCATGGGCTCCACGATGGTGGGGATTCTTGGGAGAATTGTGGCCAAAACCGACGACATAACTGCGATTGTTGGGATTATCCCCAAGAATGTAGTCAATTTGATCAGCGGCGAAATCGGAGTAACGACCATTACCATCATTAACGGTATCGCTATAAATACCAGCAAGGAAAGCTGTATTGGCAGCATATCGTAGGGAACCCCAGTCATCTAACCAAGCTAGTCCGCCCTCAGTATATTCGATACCTTCACCACTATCGTCACTCCAGTAGTCTAGCCAGCGTTCTACTTCGATACGGTACTTTTCCTGGTCAGTTTCTTGAGCAAGGAGGATGCCAGTACCATGGACTTTTTGATCCCAGGATTGAGTCTGAGTCGGATCAATACCTAGATAGTAACTTTCGGCTTTATCCAAGTAGGTCTGGTCACCGGTTGCTTTGTACAGCCAAGTTGCAGACCAGGCTAGTTCGTCTTCGTAGCCACTCCAAGAATTGTAGAAAATAGCAGCATCGGGGATAGAGTCAGAGTAGTTACCCTGATAGGTCTCGGCAAAGTCAAATAGGGCTTTGGCGTTCGTCAGTAGTTGATTAGCGTAGCTGTTGTTTGTGGATTGGAAGGCAATTGAGGCAGCAGCTAAGGCAGCAGCGGATTCACCAGCTAGGTCAGAACCGGGATTTAAAGGATCAATTTTGAAGGCTGGTCGCACCATGGTCATGGTTTCCGGCGGTGCCCAGACGCTGTGGTCGATTTCACCGGATCCAACCTGTCCCCAAAACTCTTCGGTTTGACCGTTACTGTCTGTGATGTGGGATTTGAGTATGTAATCTGTACCCCACTTAATGGCATCCAACGCCTCATCCCATTGACCCATTTGCTGGTAGGAATCTTGATATTCGATTGCCCCCCAAGCAAGCATAGTCATGGCAGCAGCCATGGGGAAGCCGAACTTGACGTGGTCCCCAGCATCGTAATAACCGCCAGTGAGGTCAACTCCTACATCAGCACCATCGTTGAGGGCAGAATCCCCGCGCCATGGGATGCGATTGTCCTCAGGAAGTTTACCGGAGCGCTGAGCTTCATAAAATAAGAAGGACTTTTCGACAGCGTCAGCATAGTTGAACTGTGGTGAAACATTGGTGTTGATGATACTGGGTACAGTCTCACCATTTCCATTGGATGAGTCGAGTTGAACAGGAGTAGATTCATTCATTAGTCATTAAAAATTAGTAATATTTGATAACAAAGCTAGTCAAATTACCCCTGTTTAATACTGGGAAAACGAAACCGTTCAAATTACAATTTTTTCTTGTTTATGAAGATAAAAAAAACCAAACAAGTTAAATTACCCCTGTTTAATACAGGGACAATGAACTAGCCTCTAATTCCCCGTCAATAAAGGATATAATAGGGCATCATCTTTGATTTACAAAAGCACTTTAAGTTTTAGTAAAACTACTCTCAATGGTTACACCGAAATAGTTTTGTTTTGTAACGATAGCTAATATTAGTTTACAACTGTCAGGATATTTCTTTTAAAGAAAGCTATAAGTTATTGTTAATTTTGGGTAAAGAATTAAAATCCCTAACACACTGTATCTTGAACTAATCAGTTTTAAATTGGGTGAGGTACAAAATTTTGGGATTTTAGGGAACAGGGAACAGCGGATCACCGGAACAGGGAGTAGTGATGCAGCGCTATACTTTATTAACTCTTGCCTCTTGCCTCTTGCCCTACTCTTAAAGAACAGCGGATCACCGGAACAGCGGATCACCGGAACAGCGGATCTGGGACTTCGGGGCTGGAAGGTAGCGCCGTCTTGAGGAGCCAGTTGCTCATCTAACTTCCCGCGCCCCCCACACTCCCCCTTTTAGGTGTATGATTTTAAGATTTATGCAGAAGATAGAGAAAATGAGGGAGAATTTCAACCCATAGGTAAAGGCATTTGTTGAATGACAGATGCCAGAATACGTAAAAAACCTCGCCCTTTACAACTTAAAGAATATGGTTGTTGAGAGTGGGTCGAAAATTGCAACGGATCGGCGTCGAGGCCATCGTCGTCAGTTTTAACCGATAAACTACTAGCAGATAAACTAGTGTCAGTTAATCCTCCGACGCCAACCAACCAAATAGTCGCCACAGCAATAGCGTTACCATTGTATGCAGGCACGTTTGGGGTCAGTCATTTTGGTGTGATGCAAACCCTATCCACCACGCTTAATGTCGTAGAACTTGCATTCAATCCAGCTACGCATACTATACCAGTAGATTTGAGTCTGTTGTGGACGTCATACCGTTAACAAAAACCCATGGGTCAGCATAACCGTGATCCGGTGCGAGCATTGAGAGTGCCATCGACACAGTTGCTTCTCAAACATCTGACTCGACCACTCCAATGCTGACCAACCGAGCGTGATTAGCCCAGACAGAGGTAATTTCGATGGGGGTTGGTCAGCCAAAACCTGGGATGGTTGGTAATATCGAAGAGCATTAATCCGCATGGCTAGGATGCCAGCCATTAGCCACAATCCCTTGATAAAACCATTTAGCATACAACCGATTGTCTGTGGTGACTATCACAAACCCTACATCCGGGTACCCCTGTTTGACCTGATTTAACAGCTGATGCCAGTAAGGTTGCCAACTCCCTGTCAGCCATGCAAAGCGCGAGTGGTTTGAATTTACCGTAAGACAGTTGAGCCTTAATCAATAAGTTTTACCCCTTTTCTGCATAGCCGACCAACCATAAAGGCTCAACTGTCTTACGGTTTGGTCTCCGGGGGAAACCCCCTGTTCCCTTGCTGCATCGCTTTTTCGGTTGCACCCACAATTTTCGCTCGCTACAGGTATTCCACAGCCACGGTAGACCACACTAATTACCAAGACGCTCAATACGCTTACCCAATGTGGATGCATCTGCAGCCAGCACCAGGCTTTTTTGATCGGATGACCACCAACTTAATATCCACAACAATAAGAAGGCTTTGCTTTCACTGACTTCTATTTCCTGTCGCTTTCTGCCATATTTGTGACTTTTTTCCTTGTACCATTGCCTTAACTGCTCTCTGACATTGTTTTGAGATCGATGTTGGATTTCTGCTAAAAATACGTCTAATGTTGATAATCCACAACGAAAGAGTGATGGCAATACCAAAACGACCCATTGCTAATCCCACTGCCTGAGATTTGCTCAGATGAGGCATCTTCCTCATCACAACTGAGAACCATTCTTGATACCCTTTCGGAATCTGTGTGATCATCGATGACAGTCCAATGGTGTACTAAGGTTTTTAGTTCTTTTTTCCTCTTTTGTTAAAATCATACACCTGAAAGGCGCCCCCGCCCCGCGCCCCCGCCCCACACTTCCCACACTTCCCATCTTTTTTACAAATATGAGATGCACCCCCTTAATTGGCGTAATCATCAACAGCATTAAGAGCTGATTCGTAAACTCGCTGTAATCCTTGTAAGATAAGGCTTGCGCTAAAATAGAACATTTGAACTATTTAATAACCAAAAGACAATCATAGCAAGGCTTTCAGACTTCTTAAGATTTACTTTACGAATCAGCTCTCAGCTAGCCGCTGGGGATTTTTTTTGTTGAATTTTGTCTCAACTAATCTATCACTCGTTATCAATGGGTAAGCATTTCTAATTTCTTCCGGATCTAGAGAGAGCAATGAAGGATTAAGAAATAGTAGATGCACCCTGACTGATCCCTCAGCTAGCCGCTGGGGATTTTTTTTGTTGAATTTTGTCTCAACTAATCTATCAGTTCTAATTTCTTCCGGATCTAGAGAGAGCAATGAAGGATTAAGAAATAGTAGATGCACCCTGACTCATCCCTCAGCTACCCGCTGGGGATTTTTTTTGTTGAATTTTGTCTCAACTAATCTATCAGTTCTAATTTCTTCCGGATCTAGAGAGAGCAATGAAGGATTAAGAAATAGTAGATGCACCCTGACTGATCCCTCAGCTAGCCGCTGGGGATTTTTTTTGTTCAATTTTGTCTCAACTAATCTATCAGTTCTAATTTCTTCCGGATCGAGAGAGAGCAATCAAGGAATAAGAAATAGTAGATGCACCCTGACTAATCCCTCAGCTAGCCGCTGGGGATTTTTTTTGTTGAATTTTGTCTCAAGCAATCTATCAGTTCTATTTGGCTTATCCATTTCTAATTTATTCCGGATCGAGACAGAGCAATGAAGGATTAAGAAATAGTAGATGCACCCTGACTAATCCCTCAGCTACCCGCTGGGGATTTTTTTTGTTGAATTTTGTCTCAACTAATCTATCATTTCTATTTGGCTTAGGCATTTCTAAATTGTTCCGGATCTAGAGAGAGCAATCAAGGAATAAGAAATAGTAGATGCACCCTGATTCATCCCTCAGCTAGCCGCTGGGGATTTTTTTTGTTGAATTTTGTCTCAACTAATCTATCAGTTCTAATTTATTCCGGATCGAGACAGAGCAATGAAGGATTAAGAAATAGTAGATGCACCCTGACTAATCCCTCAGCTAGCCGCTGGGGATTTTTTTTGTTTAATCTTGTCTCAACTAATCTATCAGTTCTATTTGGCTTAGGCATTTCTAATTTATTCCGGATCGAGACACAGCAATGAAGGATTAAGAAATAGTAGATGCACCCTGACTAATCCCTCAGCTAGCCGCTGGGGATTTTTTTTGTTTAATCTTGTCTCAACTAATCTATCAGTTCTATTTGGCTTAGGCATTTCTAATTTATTCCGGATCGAGACACAGCAATCAAGGATTAAGAAATAGTAGATGCACCCTGACTCATCCCTCAGCTACCCGCTGGGGATTTTTTTTTGTTGAATTTTGTCTCAACTAATCTATCAGTTCTATTTAGCTAGTGTGTTTCTAATTTCTTCCGGATCGAGAGAGAGCCATGAAGGATTAAGAAATAGTAGATGCACCCTGACTCATCCCTCAGCTACCCGCTGGGGATTTTTTTTGTTCAATTTTGTCTCAACTAATCTATCAGTTCTATTTGGCTTAGGCATTTCTAAATTGTTCCGGATCTAGAGAGAGCCATGAAGGATTAAGAAATAGTAGATGCACCCTGACTCATCCCTCAGCTACCCGCTGGGGATTTTTTTTGTTCAATTTTGTCTCAACTAATCTATCAGTTCTATTTGGCTTAGGCATTTCTAAATTGTTCCGGATCTAGAGAGAGCCATGAAGGATTAAGAAATAGTAGATGCACCCTGACTCATCCCTCAGCTACCCGCTGGGGATTTTTTTTGTTGAATTTTGTCTCAACCAATCTATCAGTTCTATTTGGCTTAGGCATTTCTAAATTGTTCCGGATCTAGAGAGAGCAATCAAGGAATAAGAAATAGTAGATGCACCCTGACTCATCCCTCAGCTACCCGCTGGGGATTTTTTTTGTTCAATTTTGTCTCAACTAATCTATCAGTTCTAATTTCTTCCGGATCTAGATCAAACCATAAAGGAATAAGAAATAGTAGATGCACCCTGACTAATCCCTCAGCTACCCGCTGGGGATTTTTTTTGTTTAATCTTGTTTCAAACAATCTATTAGTTCTATGTGGGATAGCCATCTTGCCTGTTTCCTTGGCGTAAGCATTTCTAAATTGTTCCGGATCTAGATAGACGAATCAAGGATTAAGAAATAGTAGATGCAACGTGACTAATTCCTCAGCTATCCGCTGAGGTTTTTTTAATAGACCTCTTGCAAAAGTCCAAAAATATCGCTCTTCAGCACTTACTAGGAGCGGCTGCCAGTATAATTCTACTAAAAGCATTAGTAGACAATACTTTCGTAATTTAAAACCTGTTAGTTTCCTTAGCAAGATAAATTTAAGGAAGAATATTAGATATCCCGATGGGTAAAAGGCTTAGCATTCTCACCAACATAAGTAGCGGCAATGTGACCATTACCTGTAACCTTGTATTTGTAAGTCACCAATCCCTCTAAGCCCACTGGACCACGGGGGGGCATTTGTTGAGTGCTAATTCCTACTTCTGCTCCAAAACCATAGCGGAAACCATCGGCAAAGCGAGTAGAACAGTTGTGGAAAACATTAGCTGCATCAACTTGATTTCCGAAGCTATCTGCTACCTCCTGGTCTTCAGTAACAATTGCATCCGTATGTCTGGAACCATAAGTATTGATATGGTTAATCGCTTCTTCCACAGAATCTACTACTTTGATAGAAAGAATTAAATCACTGTATTCTGTAGACCAATCCTCATCCGTTGCTACAGAGATTGGGATAATCTCACGGCTAGCTTCATCCCCTCGCAATTCTACATTACCCTTTTTCAAAGCTTCTGCTGCTAGGGGCAAAAAACGAGGAGCAATTGCTGAATGCACCAGCAGGGTTTCAATAGCATTACAAACAGCTGGATATTGAGTTTTGGCATCAACGGTGATAGTTACCGCTTTCTCCAAGTCAGCTGCTGCATCAATATAGAGGTGGCAAATCCCATCAGCATGACCAAGTACTGGAATACGAGTATTCTCCTGCACAAACCGAACAAAAGCGTTCGACCCTCTGGGAATAATCAAATCCACATAGTTGTCTAGTTGTAACAGCTCTTTGATTTCTTCTCTAGTGGTTAACAACTGTACCGTTGCTGGGTCAACTGCTGTCGTAGATAATCCTTTATGAATTGCTTTGACTAGGGTTTCACAGGAGCGAATTGCTTCTTTACCGCCTTTGAGGATAACACCATTACCAGATTTAATCGCAAGAGAGGTAATTTGAATTAAGGCATCGGGACGAGCTTCAAAGATAACTCCTAAAACTCCTAAGGAACAAGTGACTCGTTTGAGGATTAGTCCTTGATCCAGTTCTCGATGAATTTGGACATTGCCCACAGGATCACCAAGGTTGCCCACATCTCGCACCCCCTGAATAGCCCCCTTGAGCTTTGTTTCGTTGAACTTCAGGCGATTATAAAGGGCTTTAGGAATGTTATCTGCCTCAGCCGCTTGGCAGTCTGCAGCATTCGCCGCTAGGATTTCCGGTGCTGCAGCTTCCAAGGCTTGGGCTATTGCCTCAATAGCTTCATTTTTAGCCTTTGTTGAGAGAACGGCTAAGTTCTGTGCAGCTTGACGGGTTTTTTGAGCGATCGCACTTAGGGGTATGGATGCAAGTGGTGTAGCTGTCATGGTTGTGATTTTGGAGGCAATACCAATACGTGATCAGAAGTGTAGCAAATTGACGCTCCCACAGGGTGCAGGCACTGCTATTGTCGGGGATTATTGCTTGCCCCAAACCCCCATCATCGGCTAAACCATCACTTATACATCAGGTTAACTATAAGGTTAACGTTGGGAAAACGCGATCGCATACAGCCGCTGTTGATAGTAGTAAATAGCTTACCCAATTCAGCCATCGATACCCCTTAGTTAGTCGAGCTGTGATCTAACAGCAAGACACTCAGGGGTTATTTTTTTTGAACTCAAAAGCGTTTCCCGGCTACATACTAGTTGCCTCACCTCTGACCAGCTCCCCTTACCCTGAAGTTATACCATTGGTTAACTATAAGGTTAACTTTGGGAAAACGCGATCGCATACAGCCGCTGTTGATAGTAGTAAATAGCTTACCCAATTCAGTCATCGATACCCCTTAGTTAGTCGAGCTGTGATCTAAGAGCAAGACAGGGGTATTTTTTTTGTGTAACAGCTCAAAAGCGTTTCCCGGCTACATACTAGTTGTCTGACCTGTTACCAGCTCGTCTTATCGTCAAGTTATACCATTGGTTAACTATAAGGTTAACGTTGGGTAAACGCGATCGCATACAGCCGCTGTGGATAGTAGTAAATAGCTTACGCAATTCAGCCATGGACACCCCTTAGTTGGTCGAGCTGTGATCTAACAGCAAGACACTCAGAGGGTATTTTTTTTGGAACAGCTCAAAGGCTTCTCCCAGCTAAATACTAGTTGTCTAAGGTCTGAGCAACTGGTCTTACCCTGAAGTTATACCATTGGTTAACGTTGGGAAAACCCGTACGCATACAGCCGCTGTGGATAGTAGTAAATAGCTTACGCAATTCAGTCATCGATACCCCTTAATTCCTCTGTCTGTGATCTAATAGCCAGACAGGGGTATTTTTTTGTCTAACAGCTCAAAAGCGTTTCCCCGCTACATACTATTTGTCTGAGGTCTGAGCAACTGGTCTTACCCTGAAGTTATACCATTGGTTAACTGTTTGGTTAACGTTGGGAAAACCCGTACGCATACAGCTGCTGTGGATAGTAGTAAATAGCTTACGCAATTCAGTCATCGATACCCCTTAGTTGGTCGAGCTGTGATCTAACAGCACGATACTCAGGGGTTATTTTTTTGGGAACAGTAATAGCTAATGGGACAGGAACATAACGGTTGCACGAAGTCGCGTACGATACTTAATTTTGTCACCAATGGATAGAAACTGATATCATACATTGGGATTTTATTATCGAATTAAAAATGACACCAGAAGACTTTTTGTCATCGAGTGCTTGGATTGTTCGGATGAAGACTTACTTCAAGCTTATGGATGTCAACGGAGATGGGGTTTTGTCGCTCTCGGACTACGAAACAATTGCGGATCGGTTTGTCAAACTTCAAGGTAATTCGTCGAATTACGAAGTAATCCGGACTCTGTTTCACGACCTATTTCAGTATATAATCGCTGGAGGGGGTGCGGTCGATGCCAACACCATGATCGGGGAAGAAGAGTTTATTACCAATGCCGCAAAGGCTGTCACGGTAATCGAATCGTCACTAGAAGTGGGTCGGCAAAAGAACGAAGTCTTTTTTGATCTCATCGACACCGATCATTCCGGTCAGATTTCCCGTGAAGAGTACCGGAAGTATTTGGCAATATACTCCGGTGAAGACCAGCCCGAAAGTGCTGACAAGGCTTTCAACAGTCTTGACACTGATGGTAATGGTTCCATCACCCGGGCCGAGTTCATAGAAGGTCATATGGGATACTGGTTTACACTTCCCAGGGACCAAACGGACGGTCCGCTTCCTTATGGATCGTTGATCGATGCATAGGTAAGCCTATTGCTGATCGCTCCTAAATCTAAGATGCTCTATAACTATTAGATTATTGTCGGTGCTGGTTCAGCAGCTTTTGTCCTTGCTAACCGCCAACACCACTTAGGAATTAGCCCTTAAGTTTAGCCATCATTTCTGCTTCATTCCAGTAGGACAAAACCTGTTGAATCTTACCGTCATCATTGATTTCAAAAACACTGATGCCTTCAGCAGTAGCCTCACGACCATTCTTAGCAGACACCTGCATCCTCCACTTTACCGCTGCTCCATTGCCAGCAATAAAAATTTGCTCTTGTGAGATGTCAAAGCTGTTAAAGAAGCTAGACAGTAGTCCAAAGAACTTCTCCGAGTCCTCAGAGACGTTGATTGGTGGCTTTCCCACTGGGTCATAAATCACTGCATCTTCAGCAAAAATCTCTACCCAGCCTCCTGGATTCATGGCCGCCATGTTAGCAAAATAGACATTGATGACTGATGCGATCGCTTCTGTTGACATAGTTTCCATCTAACTTAACCTTTCTATTATCTGTTAAATTCTGCCTTGAACGAATAATCCCAGCCAAAAGGCAAAAGGCAGATCACAGACTGATCACTAATCACGGCAATAACCATGCCAGAATACGTTTAGCAATTTTCTTAGGACCAGGCTTGGCCGAGAGCAAACCTGACAATAGCTGACGCAACATCCAAGGCGCAATCCTGATTAAACATGAACGTAGCAGCCATTGTACTATTACTAGAAGTAGACCACAGCTGACTATGCCCACTATAATAATCAACCATCTCCAGGGTTGAGCAAGTATTAGCTGTAATACACCAGGAATTACCAGCACTGCCACAATCACCAGGATTATCATCAGCGCTGATAGTCCCCAAGCCAGCTTAGGGAAGTTGGGTGATGGTTTCAGGCGTAGCTGAGCCAAGATTTGAGTGATCAGCCAGTAATGAGCGTCAGCAATTTGACAACAAAAGTCGGGATTCTCCAAACAGTCTCTCTTGATCTGGTGAACGATTTCTCCATCAAGGGCAATCACACTCCGCATCAGTGCCTGTGCCCGATCAACTGGTAGATAGTACGTAGAAAACGTCAATCCAGACTGGAGGCGGTTTTCCCAATCCAGCAGAGCTAAATGGCGTAAATCACTAAGCAACTCTCCGGAAATATCAAGGCCGTGACCAGTCTGTTGTGCTTGTTTAATTTTTGTAAGAATATCTTGATTTAAATCAAAGCGAATGCTATGAAACAGCACGCGGGAGCGTGTAATTTGTTCTTGCTCAATGTTGATGTATGAGTCTATATTCATACCTTGCCCCTGGTCAAGGGTTTGAGAGTGCTGTTGGGATTGACGCCACACAGGAGTAACCAGATTACACCACCACAGCACAATAAAGGTTTTCAGGCTCCCAAATCAAGCCTTCTTCAGCAGCAATTTCTTCCTAGCTTAGTTTTATTAATAGCTGAATGGGTCAGGGAGTCAGTGCTCAGTCTAGTTTATCGTTAATTTTTAAACTTAAGTTATAAACCGTCAACTTTCAACTTTCAACTTTTAACTTTCAACTTTCAACTTTCAACTTTCAACTTTCAACCAAGCTGATAGCTGACTGAGCCACGATAAACTGAAATAATATTAAGAAATGTTAAGAGCAGGAGTTTTTATCATGCAGACGATCAGGTTAGGTCAGAATGGTCCGATGGTCACAGCCTTGGGAATTGGGACGTGGTCATGGGGAGACAAGCTGTTTTGGAACTATGGCAGTGACTACGGCACTACTCAGGTAAAAGAAGCCTTCGAGGCAACCTTGGATGCTGGAATTAACTTTTTTGACACCGCTGAGGTGTATGGACTAGGAGAATCAGAATCCCTGATCGGACGGTTTATGAAGCAGGTGGGACGGAAAGCCCAGATTGCTACTAAGTATTTCCCCTTACCCTGGCGATTTAGCGCTCAGTCAGTTTCTGATGCGTTGAGCGACAGTTTGAAACGTCTGCAAGTCGAGCAAGTGGAACTGTACCAAGTACATATGCCTTTTAGTTTCTTGATCAGCCAACAGACGTTGATGAATGCTCTAGCTGTTGACATCCTCACCGCCTGCCGAAGTGCGGTGATTCCTAAACCTCACGATTTAGGTTTCTGCTTCATAGCACCAGCCCTCCGAGATTTACTCTCTTCAGGTCTTATGGTCGCTCCACAGACTATCCCCGCAAGCCCTGCGGTTCTTATGTGTTGAAATTCCAAACAAGAAAAATCTTGATGTACTTTGTTGATTCAGGGGTTGGACTTCCATTGCCCCGTCTTCTTTTCCCGGTCTACCGATTTTTCTGCGCCGCCAGGTTACTGGACTTCGCTCGTGTAGGCTGTCTGTTCGCGAAGCGTGACCTTTGGTCAATCCATCGTCTCGGGTGGGTCGTTGACCATTTCCATTCTAACATGTTTTGCCGTCCTAGAAGGACGGGGTTTCAAACCCAAAATTTCTGATGAAGTGAAGCGTGGTCGGATTGGAGCAGTTGGTGTCAGTAACTATTCCGCTAAGCAAATGGCAGAAGCTCACAGTTACTTGGCAGCCCGTGGCATACCCCTAGCGGTGAATCAGGTGCAATATTCTCTGTTGCATCGGAAAATTGAGAGCAACGGTATTCTTGATAAAGCGCGTCAGTTAGGTGTGACTATTCTGGCTTACAGTCCCTTAGCTCAAGGATTACTCACTGGCAAGTATACGGTAGAGAGCTATATCAAACCCACTGGAGCTAGGGCTATTGACCCCCGCTTTAGCAAAAGTGGTTTAGAAAAAATTGCCCCTGTGCTAAAGCTACTGAGTCAGTTAGGGGAAAAGTATGAGCGAAAACCAGCTCAAGTTGCCCTTAACTGGCTGATTGCTCAAGATGGAGTAATCCCGATTCCCGGTGCTAAGACCGCACAACAGGTGCAAGACAATGCAGGGGCTTTGGGTTGGGCTTTGAGTCAGGAGGATGTTACTCAGTTGGAACAAGTGACTCGTCTTTGGTTAAAATAAATGCCCAAGGGAAGCGCCCCTACCATTACGATTGAGCAATAGATTTTAGAAACGATAGCCTGCACCAAATTGCAATTTAACTGGGGAAGTATCGTTGTTTTCATCACTAAGGCTTAATCTGCCGCTGCCGTAGATTATGGTGTAGTCATTGACTGCTGCTTCTACACCAGCAGTCAATACGGCTGAATTTTGATTACCTAAAGGAGTGGTGATCTCCTCGTTGTTCACAAAGGTATAGCCTCCACCAACATAAATGTTAGTATTGCTGGCAACCGGTACATCGTAGGTAATTGTTGGCTCGAGAGCACGACCTTTGTCCGAGAGAAACGCTGCACCACGCACTGAAATTGGTAAATTGGGCAGATCAATACGACCTTGATACATGCTACCAATCCTTTCATCGCTTGAGTTTGATCCAATTCCCAGCAAATTCTCAAAGGGATTGAGGATATCATTACTGATTGTGCTGCCATCGTTACTAATTCCCACGTAGCTACCCTTTAATCCATCAGGTTGAGCAGAGCCAGGGCTAGCAGATAGAACCATAGCAATCATTAAGATTAGAGAAGTTGCGGCAGATTTGAGTATGGCTTTCATCGGTTTCATGGTTATAATTAAAAAACCCCCCGCTTTGATTGCAGGGGGATGGCTATCAAGGTGCATCTACTATTTTTCTATTTCTCAGCCGAGTTGAGTTATCCGGATAAGTTACAGAAAAATATCCGATTGACTCCAGTGATGGCGTTGCTGAATGATAGGATGATTTTGTCGCCACCCCATTGAGAACTGGTATAGCGCTACTCGCAAGGCAAGAGGCTTGCATACAAAAGGCAACAGTTTAGTACAAAAGCTTTTGAGCTTGTATCAATGTCAAACACCTTAATAGGTAGTGCTATATATGTAAACAAAAAGCGATCGCTTGTTGAGATAGCGATCGCTTTTTGAGGTCACGATCTGGTTGACTGACAAAAAATGATCAAACAGTTAGAGCGGGTGTTTAGTGGGCGTTCCCGTAATATGTAGTGGTCAGCTATTAAACATCAACCTTAAAGAGTATTTTTGTTCAATATATCAAGAGTGTAGATTGAGTGTGGCTAGTGTAAAAATTCACTGATTAGCCAAAATCTGACTATTTTATGGATAGGCTATGTACATGCTGCGTCGCTGGTGGGGGAGACATGGAGTAGCAATTATGCTGGGGAGTCTTACCCTAATTGCTGCTTGGTTACTGAGAACAACTCAGGGTGCAACAATTTTTGAAATCTATCAATTGATAACCCGCCCTTTTCAATCGCTACCTGCAAGAGAAGAAAGCCTCTCTAATGGGCGGATACTGGAACTACAACAGCAGGTAGAGGAACTCAAAACCCAAAACCAGAAGCTAAAAGAGCTGTTAGGTTATAAGAAAACCCAGAATAAACTAAGAATTGTTGCGCCTGTTGTGGGACGTAGCGCTGACAGTTGGTGGCAAGAAATCATTCTGGGAAGAGGGAGTGAAGCTGGAATCAAAACGGGCTTCGTTGTTATGGCACCTGGCGGTGTAGTGGGTAGAGTCGTTAGCGTGACACCCCACACCAGTCGTGCCTTGCTGATCAGTGACCCCACTAGTAAGGTAGGTGCCGTGATCAGCCGTAGCCGTAGCATGGGTTTTTTGGGTGGACAAGGAACTAATCGGGCAATAATGCAGTTTTTTGATAAACTGCCAAACGTGCGTCCTGGTGATGCTGTGGCTACCTCCAGTGTCAGCCAGCTTTTCCCAGCTGGTTTACCCCTAGGACGTGTAGAGTCTGTTATTCTTGACAAAAGTCCAGCGCCAGAAGCGATTATTGAGCTGACAGCCCCGATGAGTTATCTGGAGTGGGTGATTATTCATCCAAATGACCCATGACCTATGACTAATGAACCATGACTAATTAACCATGACCAACACGTCTGAGTTTTCTATTTGGGTTCGTCGCACAATCAATTGGGCAGTGACTGTTAGTTCAGTTATCCTCTGCTCAATATTATTACTGACACGTTTACCGGGAATGGAATTACTGGGAATTGCTCCCAACTGGCTGTTGATTTGGGTTGTGGCCTGGAGCATTAAACGCACAGCGTTTCAAGGAGCATTTGCAGGGTTGGTATTGGGATTAGTGCAAGATGGTATGACATTCCCTGAGCCTACCCATGTCTATAGCCTTGCCATCGTGGGGGTCTTGACTGCTCTAATTCAAAAGCAACGGTATATTCAGGAAGATTTTATTTCAGTAGCTTTAATTGTCTTTGGCATGGCGATTGTTGGGGAAACAGTGACTGCTATTCAGCATAGTTTTCAAGGCTCTCGCCAATTAGCACAAATCTGGACAGACCATCAGCGTATTGCCATCTGTTCTGCCATTCTCAGTAGTCTTTGGGCACCAGTCGTCTACTATCCACTCAATCGATGGTGGCAGTGGTGCAATTCAATGGAGGAATCCTAATGCTTTATGAAGGTTGTTCGCGTAGCGTGGCCGAAAGGCCAAGGTTTAAGGTTAGCAGGTTGAAGGTTGAAGGTTGAAGGTTGAAGGTTGAAGGTTGAAGGTTAACAGGTTTAAGGTTTAAGGTTAACAGGTTTAAGGTTAGCAGGTTGAAGGTTAACAGGTTTAAGGTTAACAGGTTGAAGGTTAACAGGTTTAAGGTTAGCAGGTTGGAGGTTTAAGGTTAGCAGGTTAACAGGTTTAAGGTTAGCAGGTTGGAGGTTTAAGGTTAGCAGGTTATGGCTCTACCGCACCTAGTATCGATAAAACCGCGCTTATTGCTCACTAATTTATGATTGGGCGGTTGATTTATAAAAAATTATTCGATCAAAAACTAAAACTCCCGCTCAATCAGGATTATACTAATTATTTTATAACAGTGTCTTGATCCAAAGCGCGAGTGAGGGAAACGCCTGTAGAGCCACTGCATCGCTTTTACAGAGCAAGTTCGGTAGAGCCAACAGCTCTAGAAATTTCTAATAGATAAGAGGTGGCACAAAGTAGGTCGCTAGAGATATGAGTGGGTTCAAACCGCTTGAGATATGATTCAGAACGAATGCCACAGGTAAGAGCTATGGTGGGAATTGAGAGGGCTTGTCCTGCGAGAATATCGGCTTCTGTATCACCAATCATCCAAGCAGATACGGACGGTTCAGCCAGCGGAGATTGTTCGGTATAGGAAGAAGAACAATGCTCAGACAGTGCTTGTTGGAGAAGTTCCTGTTTGACCTGAGCATAGTTTTGATAAGCATGGTGGTTTTCTCTTGTCCCATAAATGCCGCTAAAAAGACGAGTTAAACCGTAATTTCTCAATATCTGTTTGACCTGGGATGTGCAACGCAATGTCACCAGAACGAGTCGGATGCCATAAGAATGCAGCAGAGCTAAGGCCCAGTTTACGTTTGGTTGCAGCTGATCTTTGTTCAATAAGGCAGATTGATTCACAATCTTGATCACACGCCCCAAGAAGAAATCGATTTGCTCTCCTCGTAACCCTGAGCGCATGGCAATTTCCTCGTCAGGGATGCGTTCTTGCTTCATTTGCCAGAACTGCTGTTTACTCATGGTCTGGATCGGTAAGGTTATACCTTGAGCTTGGTAGAACCCTTGAGTATCGGTTAGTGCTAGCTGGTAGGTGGTGTAGTAGCGATTGGAAACATCAACAATGGGACCGTCAAAATCACAGAATACGGTCAGTTGTTGCAAGTAGGGGACTGTATTTTGAGGCAGGTAAAATCGGGATAATTGCCTGTCTGGGGCAGCAACACAGTTCATAGATTAGTTCTGGGCTGGGCTGGGCTTTTTGACATACTTCTTTACAATTTACCAGCTTTAGTGTAGATTGCCACCTGCTTGAGGGGACATTGATACCATTTTGTATTCTTTGAGGTAACTATGTTAAAGGTTGACGGTTGACGGTTGATAGTTTAATTTTAACTATAAATAGTTAAATAAATAAAGCTCACTTTTTGCCTAAGGAACTGGAGCAGCACTTAGACAAAATTAGGCAACAATTGCATTCCATGACAGCCAATTTATACTAGGATATAGAAAAAAACCTATATATTGATCTGTTTAATCCTGCTGTTGAGCTACTAGGGGCGTAATGAGCGAAAATATTGCTTTGAGTAGATTAATTCAAGACCCCCATCCTAATATTGGGATAAGACCACTATCTCTTTGTAGCTAGGCATGAGCTACTGTATCAATCCCCTGTGCCTTCAGCCAGATGACCCAGGGAACATGACGAATCTGGTTTGTCGCCATTGTGGCTCAGATTTGTTATTACAAGGTCGCTATCGGGTGATGCGCCTGTTGAGTGACCAAAGTGGCTTTGGTAAGGTTTACGAAGCTTACAACGGAGCAGTCCCAAAAATTCTGAAAGTGCTTAAGCCAGAGCACAACTCGAAATCCAAAATTATTGAACTATTTCGCCAAGAGGCAGCTGTATTGAGCAAGCTGACTCATCCCGGTATCCCTCAAATCGATCCAGAGGGCTACTTTCAGTTTTTTGCTAGACATAGTAAAGAGCCCCTGCATTGCATCATCATGGAGAAAATTGATGGACTTAACTTGAAGCAGTGGATGAGGCAACAAGGCAATCACCCAATTCTAGAACCGCAAGCCCTTAAATGGTTAAAGCAGATAGTAGAGATTTTGCATCTTGTTCACCAAGAAAACTATTTCCATCGCGATATCAAGCCAGAAAACATCATGCTCCGTGCCAATGGGCAATTGGTATTGATTGACTTTGGCACTGCTAGAGAGTTGACCTATACCTACCTAGCAGAAATTGGTGGTGGAGGCAGTGTTACCAAGATTAGTTCCCATGGCTATACTCCCCCAGAGCAAGAAAAAGGGTATGCAGTCCCACAGTCTGATTTTTATGCTCTAGGGCGAACCTTTGTTTATTTACTGACTGGTAAATCAGTCACCGATCAGAGTGTTTATGATCCGTTAAATGATCAATTTCATTGGCGTGAGCATGCTCCTCAAATATCTGAGCAGCTAGCCGACTTTATTGATAATTTGATGGCTCCAACGGCAGCAGCTCGACCTCAGAAGACTCAGCAAATTTTAAATGATATAGCTAATATTTATTCTTTGATTAGTATTTCAGAGGCTAAGACTAATATAGAAGCGAGTACAACCAACCAAAGATTTAAAACTAAATCTCAACCCAATATTTCTATAGAAACAGAAGTTGTAACACCCCCAAGAAGAAGAGGGTGGTTAGGAGGGATATTGGCTCTGGTGGTTGGCTTATTTGGTTCTGGTGGTTGGCTATTGTATCAAGCCTACAATCCTTCCCTGAGAAAATCTCAAGAAATATCTGTAGTTAACACTAAGACCTTTACTGCTCATTCAAGTTGGGTTAATTATCTAGTCATTAGTCAAGATGGCGAATTATTAGTTAGTGCTAGTGCCGATAAAACGATTAAAATTTGGAATATTAACACGGTAGAAGCAATCCACACTCTCGAAGGTCATAATAGCTTTGTTAATTATCTAGCTATTAGCCCGGATGGACAACAATTATTTAGTGCTAGTGCCGACAAAACGATTAAGATTTGGGATATCAACACGGGAAAAGAAATCCACACTCTCGAAGGTCATAAAAGTTATATTAATCATTTAGCGGTTAGTCCGGATGGACAACAATTATTTAGTGCTAGTGCCGACAAGACGATTAAGATTTGGGATATCAACACGGGAGAAGAAATCCGCACTCTCCAAGGTCATAAAAGTTCAATTAACTTTTTATTAATTAGTCAGAATGAGCAAGAACTATTTAGTGCGAGTGCCGATAAGACGATTAAAATTTGGGATATCAACACTGGGGAAGTACTCCGGACTCTCAAAGGTCATGATAGCTTTGTTAATTCTCTAGCTATAAGTCCGGATGGACAACGATTGTTTAGTGCTAGTGCTGACAATACTATCAAAGTTTGGAATCTAGATACTGGGGAAGAAGTCAACAGTCTAAATGATCATACCAATTATGTGGAAGAACTAGCTATCGGTGCTAATTGTAAGAAGTTGTTCAGTGGAAGTGCAGATAAAACGATAAAAGTGTGGGATTTTGCTAATGAAAAACTAATCTATACTCTAAATGGTTTTCCAAATCCAATTGAATATTTTGCGATTAGTCCTGATTGCCAGACAATTGCTACTAGTGGTGGGAAAAAGATAATCAAACTCTGGCAGGTTCCACAGTTAAGTAATTAGTTTGTAAGTAATTAGTTTGGGTGAGCTGTTTGCGAGCAATTTTGATTTTATGAAGTTTAGAGTTAAAGTTAATTAAATGCTGATGATTACAAATAAAATCTCAATAGTAAGAGACGAATGGACAACTCTCCTGTGACATCTTTTCCTGAAACTCCCTTGGCGCAAGCCATGATACAGCGGTGCATCCAACTAGCAAGGCGAGCCGAGGGACGTACTACACCCAACCCTTTAGTCGGTTGTGTAATTGTCCGGAATGGGGAAATTGTTGGGGAAGGGTTTCATCCCGCTGCTGGTCAACCTCACGCGGAAGTGTTTGCCCTCTCAGAGGCTGGAGAAAATGGCGAGGGAGCAACGGTTTACGTGAATATGGAACCTTGCAATCACTATGGTAGAACCCCTCCTTGTACAGAAGCGTTAATTAGGGCTGGAGTCGCTAAAGTAGTGGTGGGGATGGTGGACCCTGATCCACGGGTATCTGGAAAAGGTATTGAACGGTTAAGGGCGGCTGGGATTGAAGTGGTGGTAGGTGTGGAAGAGGCTGCTTGCCGTCAGCTCAATGAAGGCTTTATTCATCGCATTCTTTACCAGCGTCCATTGGGAATTCTCAAGTATGCCATGACTTTAGATGGCAAAATTGCTGCTACTAGTGGTCACAGCAAATGGATTACAGGGGAAAAGTCCCGCAGTTGGGTGCATCAACTGCGATCAGCTTGCGATGCAGTGATTGTGGGCGGTAATACGGTGCGTCAGGATAACCCCAATTTGACTAGCCACAATCCAAACGCACCGAATCCCCTACGGGTGATCATGAGTCGCACCCTCGACTTACCCAGAGATGCTCGTGTTTGGCAGACGGATGATGTACCTACGTTGGTGTTTACAGAGGTCGGAACTGAGGGAGATTTATATCAACATCTGGTCAACCAGGGTGTAGAGGTGGTGGTATTGAATCCCCTGACGCCTTCTCAAGTAATGGCATATTTATATGACAGGCAGCTTTCCAGTGTGTTATGGGAATGTGGTGGTATCTTAGCTGCAAATGCGATCGCAGACAGTGCAGTCCAAAAAATAGTAGCCTTTATTGCTCCCAAAATCATTGGTGGTCAAGGTGGTCCCTCACCGGTAGGAGATTTAGGCTTGACACTCATGACTGATGCTCTAACCTTAGAACGAGTCAGTTGGCGTCAGATAGGATCGGATTATGTTGTAGAAGGTTATATACCTTCTAAGAGGGAGTAGGGAGTAGGGAGTAGGGAGCAGGAAAAAGGCAAGAGGCAAGAGGCAAGAGGCAAGAGGCAAGAGGTAAAATATTTTGTGGAGAAACGCTATTTTTATAAAATTTGAGATAAAAACTGCTTAGTACGTTCATGTTGAGGATTGTTGAAAAATTCCTGGGGTGTACTTTCTTCCACCAACTTCCCATCAGCCATTAATACCACTCGGTCTGCCACTTCTCTAGCAAAACCTACTTCGTGGGTAACGCAAACCATAGTCATCCCAGAATCAGCAAGCGATCGCATGGTATCGAGTACCTCTCGCACCATCTCGGGGTCTAGAGCTGAGGTAGGCTCATCAAATAACATAATTTTAGGCTGCATTGCCAAAGCACGGGCAATAGCTACCCGTTGCTGTTGTCCCCCTGACAGTTGACCGGGATACTTCTTGGCTTGTTCGAGAATACCGACTTTTTCTAACAGCTGCATGGCAATTTCTTCAGCTTTTGCCTTTTTCCAGCGGCGCACCCAAATGGGAGCAAGGGTGACATTTTGCAGTACAGTCAGGTGAGGAAATAAGTTAAATTGTTGGAACACCATCCCCACTTCCTTGCGAATGGTATCAATGTTTCGCAAGTCATGGGAGAGTTCAATGCTATCAATAACAATTTTTCCTTTTTGATAGTCTTCTAAAGCATTAAATGTCCGAATAAACGTGGATTTTCCAGACCCACTAGGCCCCATGATCACCACTACTTCTTTTTTCTTGACTTCTAGACTGACACCACGCAGAACATGAAATTGGTTGCTGGTGTACCACTTATGAACATCTTGAGCGATGATCATTGATTCGGTATCTCCGGAATTAACTGGGTCTTGAGGAGCAGTGATCGGTTGTTGATTGGTCATGATTCTTTTCTCTTAAGTAACGTTGGATTGGGTTACAGGTTGAAGGTTACAGGTTGTTCGCGTAGCGTGGCCGAAAGGCCAAAGTTACAGGTTTAAGGTTACAGGTTGTTCGCGTAGCGTGGCCGAAAGGCCAAAGTTACAGGTTTAAGGTTACAGGTTGTTCGCGTAGCGTGGCCGAAAGGCCAAAGTTACAGGTTTAAGGTTATATAGCGTTTATCGCAGTTATGAGGTATTTTATTCTTTGACGTTGATTCCCTGTTTTCATGCAGCGCAGGACTATTCCCTATTCCCTGTTCCCTGTTCCCCGTTCCCTGTTCCCTAAAATCCATAAATTGTGTACCTCATAGCTATGATAATTGCTATAATCTAGATTCAATGATCTACATTCAATTGTTTTTCTAGACGTCGGCTGGCTGTGGACATGGCGTAACAAAATAACCAGAATAGGACTCCGTCGAATAGGTAAACTTCTTGATAGGGGGTTTCAAATTTGGCTTGGGCAAAGATTGAATCACCGATACCAAGCAACTCTACTAGACCTACAACAAATAGGAGAGTTGTGTCTTGAAACAGACTAATAAACTGACCGACAATGGCAGGAATAACAGCTTTGAGTGCTTGAGGTAAAACAATCAGCCCTACCGATAGGGGAGTATTTAAACCCAATGCTTTAGCAGCTTCGATTTGACCCGTAGGTATAGATTGCAGTCCTCCTCGCACATTTTCGGCTAGGTAAGCAGCACTAAATAAGGTTAGACCGATTATTGCCCGTAACACCCGGTCTGGTCGCATTCCTGGTGGTAGAAATAGTGGGATAATTACTTGTCCCATGAACAAAATCGCAATCAGCGGTAGTCCTCGGATTAGTTCAATGTAAAGGATAGAGAAGCCCCGCACAACTGGTAAGGTACTTTGTCGTCCTAGGGCTAGTAATACACCTAGGGGAAAACAGATTAAAATACTGACGACTGCGGCTAAGACATTCAGCAGTAACCCACCCCATTGATTAGTGGATACCTGTTTTAGTCCGAGTCCTCCTCCGAGAAGCCACAGGAAGATTAATAAAGCAATAAACCAAGCTAAAGGTAACCAATTTCCCAGTTTCGGTTGAGTTTTAGCAACCTGTTGTCCTCCCCAAGCACTAGCTACCAGTAACACTACTATTCCTAAGAGCAATAAGCGATAGGGAATTGCTACTGGAAATAGCACTAATATAGCACCACTGATTACAAGAGCTATTAACACATTGCGACTAAATAGAGTGATAACATTTCTTGCTAAAACTCCCCAAGTTATCCCGGATAATAATACAATAATCCCCAGAATCAACCATGGACGCCAGTTTTCGGTGGCGGGATAGGTTCCTACAAAAAACAGACGAAAGTTATCTTTAATAACATCCCACTGGGCTTCAGTGGTTGCCCATGTTATCAAGCCTTTAACGGTTACGAATAGAAACCATAAAACACTAACAGTTAATAGGCTATTATACCAATTACTAAATAAATTTTTCTTTATCCAGGTAATTGGATTAACCTGTAGTTCAGGGGGTGGTGCTAGTTCAGGAGGTTGAGAATTAACAGTAGTCATTATCTAGTTATAATTCAACAGTTAACCAATTAAGTTAACCAATTAAGTTAACCAATTATCTTTCCTGCAATTGAACTGTCCGATTCAACAGATTCATCACGAAAGAAATGATCAGGTTAATGGTTAGATAGGTCAGGGGTATGATCACCACGATTATTTCTATTTCATGACCGGCTTGGTTGAAGGTGGTTTGAGCAATGGAGTAGATATCTGGGTAGCCAATAGCAGATGCTAAACTGGAGTTTTTGGCGAGGTTCATATACTGGCTGTTTAGGGAAGGGATAATCACCCGCAAGGCTTGGGGAAAAATAACTAACCGCATAGCTAAGCCTGACTTAAGTCCCAAGGATCTTGCTGCTTCCCACTGTCCTTTCTGTACTGACTGTATTCCAGCTCGGACAATTTCGGCGATAAATGCACCTGTGTAAAAGACTAGACCAGCTAGTAAGGCAAAGAACTCAATAGTTAGCCGGAGTCCGCCTTCAATATTACCTGTGTCGAGAACTTGGGGTCTTTGCCAACCAAAACCGATGATGATAATTAAGACAGCAGCAATTGCGATCGCAATTAAAGCAATTAACTGCGGCTGACCGGATTGTGCTTGTTCTACCATCAGTTTAGTGCGCCACTGCCAGATTAAAACTGCTGCGATCGCACCGACTAGCAAAACCACCAACCACAGAAATAGCTGGGTGGTGAAGGGAGGCCAAGGAATATAAATTCCCCGCTTGCTCAAAAATATCGACCCAGGTAACTGAATTTTTTCCGACAGTTTTGGCAGTTGAAAGAAAACCCCAAAGTACCAAAATAGCAATTGCAGCAGCAGTGGTGTATTGCGCACCACTTCCACATAAAGCAGACTCAGCTTACTCACTAGCCAATTGTCAGAAAAACTAGCTATCCCGGCGGTAATACCAACAATAGTTGTCAGGATAATCCCAAACACCATCACCCGCAATGAATTAGCCAGTCCGATCAATAAAGCATAGCTATAGGGGTCAGTGGCTTTGTAGGGAATGGGGGTATCGCCAATGCCAAATTTGGCTTGATCTTGGAGAAAATCAAACCCCAATTTAATCGCTTGTTGCTGAATATTTCGGCTTAAGTTGCTGCCTAGCCATGCCACGACCGCAATCACCACTAGCACAAATAGGACTTGTATGGCAATGCGCCAAAATCGGTCATCTCGCCACAAAGGAGGCTTTTGACCTATATTGCTTGTCATTCGTCAGTTGTTTTGGTTGCAGGTTACAGGTTGGTTGGTTGAAGGTTTAAGGTTGGTTGGTTGAAGGTTGAAGGTTGGTTGGTTGAAGGTTGAAGGTTGGTTGGTTGAATGTTGAAGGTTGGTTGGTTGAATGTTGAAGGTTGGTTGGTTGAAGGTTGAAGGTTGGTTGGTTGAAGGTTGAAGGTTGGTTGGTTGAATGTTGGAGGTTGTAGGTTGGTTAAAGGTTAAAGGTTTTAGGTTACAGATTTTAGGTTTTAGAGGCAGTTTTCAAAGTGTTGGATGCTACTCGAAACCGCTCCCTAGCCCCCCAAATTTGGGGGTAATTTGGCTCAAAGTCTCCCAGATTTGGGGGATAATCGTGGCTCATGGCAAACATTTGGTACTTCTCAAACATCATCTTAGCTGGCTCGCGAGAAGCCCCGCGCTATAATCTCGCTCTTTAGCGTCGGGATGATAGCCCGACAAGGTCGCTCTGCTCAATTGTCAATTTGGAACTTTAATTTTTGACCAGCGTCTATAATTAACATAGTAGGTCAAGTCAAATTAAGAGCTAACCGCCACCTACGTTATCGAACCTTAACAACCTGGAATATGGGGTTCCACTCAGAAAAAGCAATTTAAGCTGTCTGTGGGTGGGTAAAATTCCAGCAGTACTTTGGAGACAGAACTCATTGTATTGTTCCGGCGCGGAGGGGCATCCCGTGTCGTTAATAAAGCTTACCGAGTATCCGAACCAGTGGGTGGAGTTGGTAAGAAGCCCGCGTTGTCCCGTTAGGGCAACGTCGGGAGTATGTCACGTTTTAGGTTTACCGTTAACAGTCAACAGTCAACCTTCAACCTACCCTTCTCGAACGCCAAAGGCGAACAACCAACCAACCTCCAACCTTGAACCTTCAACCTCCAACCTTCAACCTTCAACCTTCAACCTTCAACCCCCAACCTTCAACCTTCAACCTGAAACAGTTAACAATCCCTTAACGGAAGGGTGGAGAATACAAAATACCCCCACGAGTCCAGAGGTCATTCAGACCCCGATTGAGTTTGAACTGAGAACTTTTACCCAAGTTCCGGTCATAGACTTCGCCGTAGTTACCCACGTGCTTAATCACTCGCGCTGCAAAATCGTTTTCTAAACCGAGATCTTTGCCTAAGTCACCTTCAACACCCAGGAAGCGTTTGACAGTCGGGTTAGGACTGTTGCTCATTTGTGCCACATTCGCCTTAGTAATGCCTAACTCTTCTGCTTCAATCAAGGCGAAAGTCACCCACTTAACGACATCAAACCAAGCGGAGTCATTATTAACAGTTACTGGTCCCAAGGGTTCCTTGGACATGGTAACATCTAGAAGTATATGATCCTCAGGCTTAGGCAGAGTGCTGCGTTTGGCAAGTAGTTGGGATTTATCAGAAGTCATGCCGTCACAACGTCCTTCGTCATAGGCAGTATAGGCAAGGTCTGCTTTCTGAAACACCACTGGCTCAAATTCAACACCTGCTTCCCGCATCTTGTCGGTTAAATTCAACTCAGTAGTAGTTCCAGTTTCCACACAGACGGATTTGCCTTGAAAATCTTTCAGTGTTTTAATCCCACTGTTTTTGCGCACCATCATGCCCTGACCATCATAAAAGGTAGTAGGGGCAAATTCTAAGTTATTGGTAGAGCTATCTCGGCTAAGAGTCCAAGTGGTATTGCGCGAGAGCATATCCACTTCACCAGTCTTGACGGCGGTAAATCGCTCCGTGGAGTCAAGGTTACGGTACTCTACTGCTGCTGGGTCATCAAACAAAGCAGCAGCAACTGCTTTACACACATCCACATCTAGCCCGGAGTAGTTTCCGCTCCCATCCACAAAGCTAAATCCGGGAATGCCACCGTCAACACCACAAATCAGCTTGCCACGGCTCTTGACTATATTTAAGCGGCTTTGTGTAGCGCTTGTCCCACCTCCTTCACAGGCTGTTAAGGGTGCAACTAATACTAGAGTGGCTAGTACCAGAGAACTCCATTTAGGCATAAGTTTTTTCTTGGTCTTGTTTTTTAGATAGACAACGGCCTCACGCGATCAGCTGACATGAGCTTCCGCTGCTTAAGCTTGCTTGCATTTTAGATCAAGTTGGTTAGATTACTTATGCAGCTAGATTAGTTATCTAGCAAAGGGAACAGGGAGTCGGGAGTCGGGAGTTGGGAGTCGGGAGTCGGGAGTCGGGAGTCGGCAGACTAATTGACCTAAACAGTATCATCACAATACTTTTGCAAAAGGTCTAGTGAAATAAGTTTGAATAGTTATAAACTTATAATTGTAATTTTTTTTAAGTTGTTTTAAAAAAAACTAATAATTAATCAATCGTTTTTCTAGAAAAGCGATCGCTTAATTCACCTGAGCCGATCAAGTCATTCCAATCATCAAATCAGCTCACAGAGGTGAACCCCTGGAGGATGTACCAAGGCTCAAGCAAACCTGCGATCGCTTTTTGGGCACGCTTTAGGAACGCACCGAATACTGTCCTTAACGTTCTGTTGAGAAATTAGCTCTAGTGGCAATGCTTCTCAAAGGCAGTATCTATCAAACCTATAGTGCTAGAGTTTGTGACTGAACGGACATGGGGAAGAGCATGTACTCATTCCACATGCGCCAGATGTAAGCCGTAATTGCTTTTTTACGAGTTTTGTGATCCTCAAATGAGTACTGGACTATTGAACTAGGTGCAGCCGACTGAATGTCCGTTAGATGAGAGTTACAGCCGCACCCGTGTTGGAGCAGAAGACCGTGACCAGCAGCTTTACTCTGGACAAACATCAGCATCCGCGTCACATTGAAGGCGTGAAGGCAGGCATCGTAGGGACGTTTGACACCCTGCATGCGCACATCAAAAGCCATAGCTCGTGATTCTAGGATCGAGTCACGCTCAATCGGGCACAGAAGCATCTGATAGAAAGACGCTGGTAATTCATATTTGAACTCTTCAAACACGTCTACGACAAAAGCGACCACCCGTTCGGCACCATCTGTTGCCACAGCAGTAGTCTTGGCTAATTCAAAATTTGGGTAAGCTGACAGCAAATAGTCAGCACCAAAGAACTCTAAAGTATCCCAAGCTCCCTTCTGAAAAAGAGACTGGCAATCGAAACCTTGCTCAAAAATTTCTGGGCTGCCATCAGTTGCCTTGGTTAGAAACAATTGAGCCAAAGCAATCAGGAACTCAAGGTCAGGATGTCCTACTTCTGCCTCACCACTGGCAATTTTTTGCCAAACCGTGGGTAGTTGGTCAATGGCAACAGCGTCAATGCCTTCAAGAATAGACCTAGCAGTCAAAACCGAAACAGTTTGTTGCATTGTCATAAAGCAAGTTAGACTTAACCCTGGATTTTTTTAGTAACGATACGTTAGCAACTGTCGAGATATTTCCATTTTGGTAATAGCCAAGACAGGCACCTTGATCAAGATACCATACAACTAGCAATCAGTATTTATAGACTACAGGTACTCCTAAATCACGACAAACACGGAATTAGGAAAGGTGCTCGGGAGCTATCCCCATTTATTGAAGGGTAAGACCATTTGGGCGCGCTTCCCGTGCCTTTAACTGTGGTCAGTTAGCTTCAGCACGTTCAGCTCCTTAACGTTATGTTAAGGAAGTAGAGATTTGCTCCGAAGCCCGTACGCTCTTATATATCTCTCGTATATTTAGTCTATTGATTTCCATGAAATTAAGATCTCAAAATACACTCGAAAGCTTTACCCCTCTTAGCTTTCAGCCCAAACAATAACGAAAATATTCGGTAACTTTATAGTCCCCATAGTCGGGAGCAAAACTAAAATTTATCAAAAAAAATTTTGCAAAACCGAAGTTGGCTGGTATGATTCGAAAGTCATGGATGTAATAATTCATGGTGCTAAAAGAAGCTAAAGTTGTTAAAAACATGAATAAAACCACTGAAAGCAGTAGCACACTAGAACTTTGGGAAGCTCATCTACACGGCCTAGTATCCAAACATGCTTGGCTAGCTAATGCTGCGCCAGAGGAACTGGCTTTAGTGCGAGAAAGGGTATCCCCTCTGCGACTGGCAGCTTGCTGGTATCATTTCAGTGTTTTTGCCGCCGATTTTTTGTGTCTGGCACTGCCTCTGTTAGAAAATCCTGTCAATCGCTGCTATATTGCCCAGACAGCCAATGAAGAATTAGGATGCGGTGATCCTCAGCAAGTTCATTCAGTGCTGCTGCTAGAGGCACTGGCCGAGGCGGGCCTTGACCAACACACCATCCTTAGCTATCCAACCCTTGATATTGATCAGGTTTTGGAAGCCTTAAAACAACAGCTTCTCAGCGCCAAGAATGATCATGAGATCGCCGGTTTTTTCTTGGGCTTCGAGCTTTTGGCGGAACACAATATCTCCCATGTCTTTGAGTGTTTGAAGCCCCAGGCATCCTCCAGGGAGGAATTACGACAGACACCTTATTTCCAGGAACACTTCAAGGTAGAGCCAGCTCATATTAGAAGGGCGATTACACTGGGGATGAATTCCTGCGCTTACGATTACCAGATTAAGTCGATGCTGGATAAATTCCATTACACCATCTCATTCTGGAATCATTTTTGGGGGGTTGTTCATCAGGAAAACTCAAACTCAGGTGTCGGGCAATTTACCAAGATTGGAGCAGGGCTTGGTGAAGCTCTAATGCCTAAAATCTAAAACTTTCAGGACTGACCAAGATACTCCCTAATCAGGGGTGGTATTGACCCCCTTCCTCCCCCAGGTAGTCTCTAAACGCTCAATTGGTGTGGTGAGAGGACTAACGTTATAGTTGTCAAGATCTGAGTTCTATCTGGGCGGATGGTATAGCACTACGCATTAAAGTTAGGACATTGATAGAAGCTGAAAAGCTAATGCACGTGAACTTTTGCCTCTTGCCTTTTGCCTTTTGCCTTGCGCTATAGCAATCAAGCATCCACTTAGAATCACCAGTCTTTGAAGGGAGTGAGGGGCGATTGGAGTCACTTGTAGAGTTTGGTTATACCCTTGAATGTCTGAGCATGACAGCACAGAGATAACCTGGTAATGTAATCGAATTAAATCATGGATCTTGGATTAAAAGATCGGGTAGCCTTAGTCTGTGCTAGCAGTCAAGGACTGGGAAAAGCTATTGCTAAATCTCTGGCTCAAGAAGGAGCTAGTGTAGCTATATGCAGCCGAAACCAGAAGTGCCTTGAAGAAACTCGTCAAACCTTAGAAGCTGAAACTAACGCCAAGATAATCAGTGTAGTAGCAGATTTGAGCTTGAAACAGGATATAGAAAAACTTCTAGAAACTGTAGAAGCGAACCTAGGCTCTATCGAGATCTTGGTTAATAACACAGGGAACCCACCAGCAGGTCGTCTTGCCCAATTGAGCGAGTCAGATTGGGATCGTGCTTACCAACTGGTACTGATGAGTGCGATTCGACTCACCAAAGGAGTCATACCCAGTATGATCGAGGGTGGCTGGGGGCGGGTGATTAATATCGCCACCAGTGCAGTAGAACAGCCAAGAGGCGATCTGTTAATTTCTACTACCTTCAGAGCGGGATTAGCTGCTTTTAGCAGAGCGATCGCAGCGGAGTTGGCTGAGCATAATGTACTTATTCATACCGTTTGTCCAGGGGTAATTGGTACGGGGGCTATGCTGAACTTAGCTGAAAACATGGCGGCTGCCGGGGAAATTACGGTTCAAGCTGCCAAAGACAGGCTCACGTTTGGCGTTCCCATGGGACGTATGGGCGAACCTGAAGAAATCGCCGCTTTAGTGACTTGCTTGGCATCCGATCGGCTGAATTACATGACTGGACAGACTATTACTATCGATGGAGGGAAACTGACGGTTCCTCTGAAAAGTGCTTATGCTGATGCTTCCCGAAGAATTAACTTTGAAGGGAAATTATAGCAAAAAGGGGACAAAGTTATGAGGCGAACGCATGATTACTCGAACAAAGTGTTAACTTGATTATCTCCATCAATGGAGATAATTCTAATAATAGAAGTGCCAAGAAAAAAATGACATCAAGTGTGCATTTGCAAGCCATTCTAGAACATGCTGATATCCTTTCTACTTGTCCGGAAAGAATATGGTCCTTGCAGGAGAATGCCCCTCGACTTTTCGAGGAGGTTGTTAGGCAAAATATTATTGCAGAGGACCTGTACAGCTTATTATCACGTTATGTTCCTGCTCAGAGACAGGTTCACTATGGTCTTTTTGACCCTTTTGTGCGCCCTGAGCGCCATTCAAGGGCAATCTATTTGAATTTAGATGCCACTACTACTGATGCAAAATACTCAGGCTGTATAGCCATCAAGGGTGCTGAACCTTGTGCAGTGAACTTTGGCGAGACATTTGAGAAACTGGTAGAAGAGTCCTCCGTATGGGAACTGGAAACTGGTGTTTTATCTGGTGTATCTACCTCGGTCAATGTAATGATGGACAGACTACATCTGTTTTTAGTGGGAGAGGGCAAAATGCCAGGTGTAGTCCAGTTGGATGAATGCAAAGAAGACGCGCTACAAGCTCTCGATTTCCAAGAGAAGCACTTACAAGTATTCGGGGAGATCGCGCATGTTCCATTGCCTTTGTTCATCTTTCGTTGGCCCGACGAGACAATAGAGAAAGTGAAAACTATTCTGCGACAACTGGTTTCTCCGACCGCTCTTCAGAAACTTCGGAGGCTCGACGATGGCATAGGAGTGTATATCTACTATTATCCTACCGTACCTTATCGGATGGCTCATCTAGATCTGCCGGTTATCTTCGGAAATATCTCCTACGACGATCGGAAGCAGACTCTCCTTAAACAAATCCCAGAGCCTGATAAGCTCATTTCGAGTTGGTTTGAAGTTGTTAGTCGGATGTTAGCTCTTGGGTACACGGCAACGGACCCTTGTTCTTGGAATTGTGGCCACTGCCTAATGCCTCAAAATCTCGTTCTAGATGGTGGAATTTGTGACATCAACAGTTTGCGCCAGCTATCGACTATTTCTAAGGAAGCTCAAAGGAGGCACTCTCTGTTTGAAACGGTACGATGGCTCGATGCCTCGGTTCGTTTCTTCTTGTTTGGTGAGAATGCGTTGAGTGCTCGATTTACCAGGAATTCCCTGCATACCTATGCTATAACTCTTGAGAATCTGAAGGAACGATTGATCGAAGCCCAATCAGAGGGTGTAGAGATAGATACACATGTCAAAAGAATCCTTTTCGACGAATCGAGCTTAACGCAACAATTTGAGAAGCATCTTAAAGCATTGTCGGCACAAGCAAAAAGCTTTTAACAAGAAAAATTATTTTTAAGGCAATAGCAAGAGAGGAACATTATTTATGTGTGGTATTGTCGCAATGTTGTCAACACAAGAGCAAATTTCCGAGTCATCTTTGAAACGGGGGATAGAACACTTAAACCATCGAGGTCCAGATGGACAAAAAATTTGGATTTCCCCTGAAGGTAGAGTGGGTTTGGGACATGCACGACTTAGTATTATTGACCTTACAGGTGGAGAACAACCGATTGCCAACAGAGATGAAACACTGCGTATCATAGTCAATGGAGAGTTTTATGATTTTGAGCGGATACAGCAGGATTTGAGGCGATGGGGATATCAACTGCTAACCCAATCTGACAGTGAAATCGCGCTTCATTTATATGATGAATTCGGAACAGAGTGTCTGCAGCACCTCCGAGGAGAGTTTGCGTTTATGCTTTGGGATCAGCGTAAGGAGTTACTTTTTGCCGTTCGAGATCGCTTTGGCATTAAGCCCCTGTACTACGCTGTTCATGGTAATACTCTTTATCTCGCCTCTGAAGTTAAAGCATTATTTGCCGCTGGTGTGCCCGCTCATTGGGATCGAGAAGCATTGGTACTCAAAAATATCGAGCTTTTAGCCCACAATCACACCTTGTTTGCCAATGTGTATCAAGTGCCGCCAGGGCATTTTCTGATGGCCTCTCATTCTGGTATAAAGTTGCAGCAGTATTGGGATTTTGATTACCCTCAAATTACTGATTCCCAGTTTCACAGGTCTGAAGAAGACTACATTGAACAGCTCCGCGATACGTTACATGAGGCAATTCGACTTCGGTTAGAGGCTGATGTTCCTGTTGGTTGCTATCTCAGCGGTGGACTTGATTCCTCTACGGTTTTAGGAATGGCTAGTATCCACGTACCTGAGCCGATTCAGGCGTTTACCTTGAGCTTTGAGCAAGATATTTATGACGAAAAAGCGATTGCAATTGAGACCGCAGCACGTGCAAGAGCAAAACTTGAGGTTATTCAAATCCGGCCCTCTGACCTGATTGATAATTTTGCGGATGCAGTTTATCAGAGTGAAATGTTATGCAACAACACTAATGGGACAGCCAAGTATCTCTTGAGTCGAGCAACACGGGACGCTGGCTATAAAGTTGTTCTGACGGGGGAAGGCTCAGACGAAATATTTGGAGGATATGCCCATTTCCGCCAAGATATGTGGCGTCATAATGCAGAAAGGCAAGATGAGCAGACGATTAAAAATCTGCTAGAACAATTAAAGCAAAGCAATAAAGTATCTGCGGGGATTTTATTCTCTGAGGGGGAATGGACTAAGAAATTAGCTAGTGTTGATAAACAATTAGGATTTATACCAGCTTGGATGGAAATTTCAGCAGTATGGCATCGTCAGTTTTTATCTCTTTACTCGCCTGAGTTGGTTGATCAGTTTAGCTATGAGGATACTTACCAACGCTTTTTGGAGCCGATAGATACCTCTGGACAACTTTCTAAATGGGAACCAGTCCATAAATCTTTATATTTGTGGGCAAAGAGTCTGTTGCCCAATAATATTTTTAGAGTGCTAGGGGATGGTGTAGAAATGGCTCATTCCATAGAAGGGCGGCTACCATTTCTAGATCATAAAGTAGTTGAATTAGTTTGCCGTATGCCTATTTCCATGAAGATTCGTGGCTTGACTGAAAAATATGTTTTACGAGAAGCCGCACGCCCATTTCTAACGGATACCGTTTACCATCGTCAAAAACATCCATTTCTAGCTCCCCCTTCAACCTTGAAACTCAACAAGGGACTATTTCAATTTACTCAGGATATACTTCGTAGTTCAGATCTAGCATCTATCTACAATCAATCACCTGTCACTCAGTTGCTTGATAAAATACCTGACATGGATGAACGTCAACGCATTAGCATCGACCCAATTTTAATGAAGATGGTGAGTAGCTGTATCATACAAAAAAGGTTTGGGCTGACCTAATGGTCTTAGGAATGCTAAGGCCGCTCTGAACGTGAACGCTCAATAAATCGAAATCGCGATGGTTGAGCAACAGTCGTAATTTTTCTGTAGGAAAGAGATAATGGCGTGGAAAATTGGGAATGTTTTCATTACACCAGTAATTGAACTGGATCTCTCGGTAGATCCATCATTTACCCTACCTGATGCGACTCCAGAAAACTTAGCTCCTGACTTCGACTGGCTCAAACCCCATTTTGTTGATCAAGACGGCAAGCTTAAGTTTAGAGTTCAGGCACTTCTAGTTGAGTCCTATGGGCATAAAATTATCATTGATACCTGTGTTGGCAATGACAAACAACGCTCAGAACCAGCGTTTAATCAGCTCAATGGGCCGTTTATAGAAGATATTGCTAAATCTGGCTTCAAGCGTGAAGAGGTGGATATAGTAGTCTGCACCCATTTGCATTACGATCATATCGGTTGGAATACCATGAAAGTCAATGGTGAGTGGATTCCGACATTTCCGAATGCCCGCTATCTGATTACACAGCCTGAATTTGAACACTGTCGCACTCAGAAAGAGGATTTTTGGGTAAAGGCTTTTGGGGATTCTGTCGCCCCAGTCTTTGAAGCGGGATTGGTTGATTTAGTCGATTGTAATTATCAAATTACCCCTGAATTGCAATTGTTTCCCACTCCTGGTCATACTCCCGGACACTGTAGCGTGGTTATTTCTTCCCAAGGTCAGGAGGCGATGATTACAGGGGACGTTATGCATCACCCATGCCAATGCGCCCACCCAGAATGGGAATGTGTTGCTGATAGTTCTCACGAGCAAGCTCAGATTACTCGACGAAAATTTCTCGAGCGTGTCGGGGATACGGACATGTTAGTGATTGGTACTCATTGGAGCGCTCCTAAACCAGTTAGTGTCACCAAACATAAAACTGCTTGGAAGGTAGAAATTGCTTAATAGTTACCGCAGGGTAAGCCCAATAAAAATTGAGCTAAAATGTGATATAGGGCAAGGATTATGACCATAATAAGCCAAGATTGATCAGCACTCTTACATGTTTTTATCAATATTGTTGATAATAATCCCTCCTTATTGATTCTTGGGTTTACCCTGGTTAGATAGTAGTTATTTGCTGGTGGAAGTCATTTTTGCTAGAAACACCATTAACTATAGTTGGTACCTCTTGACCAAATAGGAAAATGCGCACAAAGGTAGCTGCTTTGAAACGGAGTTCTGCTTCAGCAGCGTCAGCATAAAATGCTGAATGTGCTGTCAAGATGACTTTTTCAGAAGTTCGTAATTCATCAGGTACATTTGGTTCAGTACTCAAAACATCTAGCCCCACCTGACCAATAGAACCTGATAGAATACTTTCAATGAGTGCTTCTTGATCGATTACTTGCCCACGAGCCGTATTAATGAGTATCGTTTCAGGAGTCATACGTTTCAACTCTTCTCGACCAATAAGATGCCGTGTTTCACTGGTGAGCGCAGTATGAATAGTGATGATTTGAGCAGCATCTATTAATTCATTTAGTGTTTCACAGCGAGTTACACCATGAGCTTTTGCTGTCCCCCTCGGCACATAGGGATCATAAAAGGCAACCTTGAGACCAAAAGGGTGAGCCCGTCTAGCTACAGCGCTCCCAATGGGCCCGAACCCAATAATACCCAAAGTCATACCTCGAAGGCGAGGCACACTACCGACAGCGTTCCAATCCCATCCTTGGTTACGAACATATTTGTCAACAATTAAAAGTTTACGTACTAAAGCCAGAATTAAACCAAGAGTGTGATCGGCAACTTCCTCTGTTCCATAGTCGGGAACGTTACACACTGGAATACCTTTTTTGGCAGCAAAAGCAAGATCAATGTTGTCAAAACCTACAGCTGCCCGTACAATACAACGGCAACACTGCAATCTTCCCAGAATATCTGCATCAAGGGGTGTCTTGTGCCAGGATATGATTGCCTCAACATCTTCTATGCGACCAATGAGTTCTTTAGCCTGATCGGCTCGATGGACAACAACCGTGGCTTCAGGTTGGAGAACGTTTTGCTCGATGTCTGGTTCCTGAAGATAATCACCCTGCGGGGAATGTATAATCGCTACACGAAAGTTAGACTTCACCTTTGATTTTTGGTAAATGATACGTTAGCAACTGTCAAAATGCTTCCATGCTGGTAATAGCAAATACAGGCACCTTGATTAAGATACCATACAACTAGGAATCAGTATTTCTAGTTGTATGGTACTCCTAAATCACGACTAAACCTCAAGTATTGGGATGTTCCGGTGCCTGCTCCCGATTCATCTGTGTATTCACCAACGCCGTCACTAGCATCAGTTGAATTCTTAAGAAACTATTTTAATTATAATTTTTGCTGATCTCTTTGTTGACGCTTTTGCTATAGAATATTCCTGAAATATTCCTAAAAATTACTTTCCCTAATGACAAATCCTCGATTGTATCTGCCGAAACCCCGAGAGGCGGTGGGCAACTATCTCAGAATCATTTCGATCAATGATGTTTACGACATCAATAATTATCCCTACGTGGAAACAGTGATTAAATCCCTGAAGGAAACATCGGAAGATGCCGTGGTGATTGCCTGCCTCAGCGGAGACTTTCTCTCTCCTTGTTTAATTACCTCACTTGATGGCGGTAAAGCCATGCTGGACGTGCTCAAGGTAGTCAACATTGATTATATTTGCTTGGGCAACCATGAATTCGATGTTACCGTCGATGTCCTAGGTGAGCGTTTCAAAACCTACGAAGGGAAATGCTTAAATAGCAACATCTTGGACTTGCCAATTGTGGATGCCAGTGGTCAGCTGCTTCCGAAATATGACATTGTTGAAGTAGGTTCTCGTAGAGTTGCCTTTGCTGGATTTTGCACTAGTAAGATCAATACTTTCCGACCCGGGGCGAACATAACCATCCAACCCATCTTTGATGCGTTAAAAGAAACCTGGTCTAAGTGTTCCAATGACGCAACCATGCTGATTCCGCTGACCCATCAGACGATTGCCGAAGATCGGGAACTAGCCACGGGGATCGAGCAAGATGACCAACTTAGTGGTAAGGTTCCTATAATTGTTGGGGGGCACGAGCATGAGATTTATATTGAGAAAATTGAGCGGAGTCTGATTGTTAAGGCTGGTGCTGATGCTACTAATGTGGTTGTTGTTGATGTGTGGTGGGATGCTTCCGAGCAGTGGCATAGTGCTGTTCATCTGTTGCCAGCCACCCATTTTGATGCCGATCCCAAGGTCCAAAAGTTTGTAGAAAGTACCGAAAATTTTCTAGGTTCGCTGATGGATGTGGAAATTTTTGAGGTGAAAGAACCGATGTCCTCTAAACGGATGCGATTCCAACCCGAAAAAGTGGCCTCAACCCTATGTTCTTATATCAAGAAAAGCTTTAAAAATGTCGATCTAGTTATGATCCAGGGAGGATGTGTTCGGGGTAAGCGATACTATGAGAAGGGAGAATCGTTCAGATATAGGGATTTGTTGGAAGAGATGCCATTGGATACCCAAATGGCCTTGATTCAGGTGCCTGGGTACATCTTACAAGAGTCTATTACCGAAACTCGCGGCACGCCCGAGCGGGAAGCATCCAATTTTCTCCATGCCGATCTTGATGTAGTAGTTGAAGACTACCCCAGTCTGAAAATTGTCAGCATTAACCACGCCCCATTTGACCCCCAAAAGATTTACACCCTCAGTATTGTCCAATTCTTGCTGAGGGGGCTCGATCAAATCAAACCGTTGGTAGATTATGTCAACGCAAACGGTGGTGCTCCACCTTTGGAGCAATGTCTTCCAGGCCAAAACCTGATCGTAGAAAGCTGCATGAAAGATGCTTGGAGAGTCCTAATTAATTATGAGGAATGGGACGCCGATGGCGATGGGAAAATGACCACAGAAGAGCTGAAACAGGGTTTCAAAAATGCCTTTGCCTTTCTCGATCAAAATCAAGATGG
Source organism: Moorena sp. SIO3I6 (assembly GCF_010672095.1). Taxonomy (NCBI): domain Bacteria; kingdom Bacillati; phylum Cyanobacteriota; class Cyanophyceae; order Coleofasciculales; family Coleofasciculaceae; genus Moorena; species Moorena sp. SIO3I6. The sequence continues at coordinate 127,947 of NZ_JAAHHU010000002.1, forward strand.
CTATATTTCCCCGGCAGAAGTACAGGGAGCATTGGCAGAACGGACAGGCAGCACCCAGAAAGAATTAATTAGCCTGATGTTTGAGGTGTTGGATGTCGATAAAGATGGTATGGTGTCGATGGATGAGCTGGCATCGTTAGCAATGTAAGGAGAACACAATGCTTAATTCCCAAGCCCGTCCCATTTATCGATACTGATGGGGGTACTGATGGGGGTGTTGATGATGCTCTCGCGATTATCATGGCTCTGAATTGTGAACAAATTGAGCTCAAATCAGTCACCGTGTTAGCTGGCAATATTGATTTCATCAAGCTGCTAATAATGTGTTGCGGGTGATTGACATTGTTCAACCAAACCAGCCTCCCCTAGTGGCAAAAGGCTGTGAAAAACCTCTGGTTCGTCCTCCCTTCAATGCTGCAGGTATTCATGGCTCCGATGGACTGGGAGAACTGCATCAGTTTAAAAATGCTGATGGCAGCCCAAGTATCCCCAACTTACCATGGAGCCTTCTTCAGAAGATGCTGTTGATGTATTGCTGAAAGCCGCCCAGGAATATGGCAGCGACTTGACCATTGTGGCTCTAGGACCATTGACCAATATTGCAACAGCTCTGCAGCGCGATCGCACCACCCTGCAAAAGGTAGGCCGCATCGTGATCATGGGTGGAGCCGTGAAGGTTCCGGGCAACATTTCAGCTGCTGCCGAGTTTAACTTCTTTGTGGATCCTGATGCGGCTCAAATGGTTATGGAATCAGGCATTCCCCTGACCCTAGTAGCTTTGGATGTGGCCATGAAGGCACCCCTTCCCCGGAAAGATGTAGAGAATTACGCTCAGAAACATCCGTCAGCAGTGGCTCAGTTCATTGCCGATTGCACAGGCATTTATATGGCATTCTATAGAGAAAACGAAGGTTTCCACGGCTGCTACCTGCATGACCCATTAGCTGTCGGTGTTGCCATTGATCCGAACCTGGTTTCTACAGAATCGGTGTATATGGTGGTAGAAACTGAAGGAAAATTTACCTCTGATATGTCCCTGGCCGATCTGCGTGATCGTCGGGATGAAGCCGCCTATCCTCCCAATGTAGAAGCCTGTTTAGATGTGGATACCGATCGTTTCCTCAAACTGTTTTATGAACTGATTTAGAGCAATTCAGTCCTGAGTAAAAACCACATCCTTAAGGTTTGAGCCCTGTTCAAGAAATAGCCGCACAGGAGTCGATCTCACCCAACAAAAGCATCAATTTACCATGTCTCAAACATCTGAAATTTCTCAAGATAAACCTCAACCTTTGCCGCTCCATGAGCTGTTATCTCGTTTATTGAAATCAGAGAAAACGTCTCATCGGCATCCCTTGCCCATCATGGGAACTCTGCAAGACCTCAACCAAGCCTGGGAGCGGCGTCCGCTGTTAGATTTTATCAATGCTAGTTTACGGGGTATCGGTCAAGTAGGGTTTGCCAATAATCCTATCACTGGACTACTCATTACTCTTGCGGTTTTTATTCAGTCGCCCTGGGTAGCCTTGATGCTAGTTGTCGGAGTTGTTGTGGCTACATGGACCGCCTATTTGATGGGTCTCGATCGCCCCAGTATTCGCAATGGCATTTTTGGTTTGAACGGAGCCTTAGTGGGGCTAGCTTTAGGAACGTTTGGCACTTGGGGCAATGGTACTGGAAACTTGCTTTGGGTACTGGCGGTTATCATTTGTGCAGCCCTGAGCACAGTATTGATGCAGTATATCGGGCTATGGATGGCCGTGTATTTAGGGCTGCCCTCTATGGGAGTGCCATTTCACATTGTTACCTACAGCTTTCTGGTAATAGCCCTCTACGTTCCGCAACCCTTCTTTGAATTAGGGGCACCACCGCCCTTCCCTAACCCAGCTGAATCCCTAGATGGGGTAAGCGTTTTATCCGGCCTAATCACCGGAATTGGTCAAATCTTTTTTTCAGGCAGCTTAGTATCTGCCTTGTTAATTATAATTGCTTTAGCCTTGTGTAGCCCAATGGGAGCCCTGGTTGCGGTTCTAGGGTCGGTGATTGGTTTGGTCACTGGCATTGTACTGGGGGTAAATCTGAATGTGCTGTACGCTGGACTGTGGGGATACAACTCAGCATTAACCGCAATTGCTATTGGAGGCATTTTCTATACCCCTAATCGACGAAGCCTTTTGTTTGCAAGTGGTGGAGCCTTTGGGGCAGCTCTGATTGGCTGGCTGCTGACTCTGGTAATGACACCCTTGAAACTACCGATTTTGGCGATGTCCTTTCATCTGGGTACTTATGCCTGCTTCGTAATCTTACAGCGATCGCTTTCTTCCTTGGTGCCTGTTGCACCCTACTCCATTGCTAGTCCCGAAGAGCATCGATTCCGCTACCTCACAGCCAAGGAAGTGATTTCGGCCTTCCGTCGGCAGTTGCAAGGAGCCATGGTTGGGCAGCATCACAAGGTATTATTTGACAAAGCACCCCAAGAACTCAAAGGTGACCTGCGTTATATCTTTGATGCTATCGACCGGGATCAAAGCGGCAGCTTGTCTTTGACAGAACTTAGCTATCACTTCCAGCAAGCGGGGCATAGCATCAGTGATGATGAACTGAACTTTGTCTTTTCCAGCATGGATGTCGATAACAGCGGAGAAATAGACTTCGAGGAATTTGGGGAATTGTTGCTGCGCCACCGTCGTCTGATGTCGAGACTTAATGAGTTTGCCACATACTTTATTCCCATTGATAAGAATAAGAATGGAGTGGTTGAGCTAGATGAAATGAATGTAGTGTTAGCCAGTGTGGATCAGCCTCCTCTTTCAGAAGATGAAGTGACCTTTTTGCAACAGCGAATTGGAGGCAAAGAGCTTAACTGGGAAGGATTTATCGAATTGTTGCTAGTGATTTAGATCAATAGAGTTTCTCAACTCCTACCCTGGCGATCAAATAGTAATCGCGGTTTCAGCAAAATCTTAAACAACAGTAAAAGCGATCGCATTTCTGATGGAGTTTCCCGTCGCTGCCATCGACCCGGACGGCAAAAGAGTATCTCTACCAAAGTGCGATGCTCTTGGAGAGTTAATGGGTCAAACATAATTCGTAGACTAGCTTCTTCACCACTGTTGTCAATTTCAGTAACTACTCCTGACAACTCTAGCTTTTCCTCGATCATCTCTAGTTCCACTGGCAACGGTTCAGTGGCAGTGTTTGGGCTATCTAATCGTAAATCAGCCACCTCGGTCAAAGCCACTTGAGCACCAACTTCTGAAATCTTGGTGGTCATACCCCAGACAGTCTGATTTGAGATCTCAAGCCGCACCACTCGGCGCAACTTGAACCACTGGTAAAGGTCCCGATTGGGGACATCCACTACAATCAATAAAGCAATACCCAACATGATCAGGTTATAGATACTCCAAATCCAACCTAGACTCAGACCTTGAATCATCTGAGCGTCAGTAGCTGATATCCCACTTCCCCAATACATCACAGAAGTACTCAAATTCATCCATAGGCTAACTGCTGTAGCGATAAATAGGATAATCAAAGGCAATCCCAACTTGGAGTTAAACACAAAGCGATCGCGTTTTACGCCTTTGGGTGTGACCTTAAATCCTTTGCCAAAGGGATTCAGCATGACTTGTATCACTGTCAAGCTCAGAGGAACACACCAAGGCAATGAGTAAATATCCGACAACAATCCTGACCGGGAACGAAGGTTTAACCAGGAAAAAACTGTGAGCTGTATCAGATAATAAGGTAGCAAGAAATACAACAATTCAGCAGCCGTTGCTTTTAAGGGAATCACCCCTAGAAATGAATAAGCTAGGGGCATTAACAGGAATCCGAAGCGAGATAAACCGGTAAACCAATTTAGTAATCCATCTAAATGGGCTAGCCTTTGGATTGGTTTTAACCCCGGAATAGTTAGAGGGTTGGCATCAATAAAAAATGCCTGCAATGTTCCTTGAGCCCACCGCAATCGTTGAGCTACATGGGCAGCAATATTTTCTGCGGCTAAACCAGCACTAAGTTTTTCATCTAAATAAATAACTTGGTAACCCATTGCTGCTATCCGAATACCAGTAAAGTAATCTTCAGACAAAGAATCGGTTACAAAACCACCAGCCGCTTCTATAATATCACGTTTAACAACAAAGGAAGTTCCGGAACAAACCACACCGCCAGCACCATCCCTGATGGGCTGAACTTGCCGATAAAATATCTCTTCTTCTGGCAGTAGCACATCTTCTAAACCTAAATTGTAGGCAATCGGGTCAGGGTTATAAAAGCTTTGAGGAGTTTGGACTAATCCGACATTACTATTTTTAAAAAAACCTACGGTGCGAGTCAGAAAATTTTTATTCGGGACAAAATCAGCATCAAATAATACAATCAAATCCCCTGATGTTTTTGGAATAGCATGGTTTAAGTTTCCCGCTTTGGCATAGGAATTATCTGGACGAGTGATATAGTTACACCCCAATTCAGCAGCTAGATCTTTGACATTTTGACGTTTGGTATCATCTAGTAAATAAACGTTTTTGTTGTCATAATCTATCCCTTGACAACCCATAATTGTTCGCTTTAAAATAAAACAGGGTTCATTATAGGTTGGGATGAAGATATCCACAGAAGGATTAAACCTTCCTGAAATCACATCTATTGATAACTGAGAAGCATGAGCGCTACGGTTTTTGACCCTTAACATTAAAAATAGCTGGATAATACTGCTGGTTAGCAACAACATTTCCAGTAAAAATAATCCTAGGCTAAAGACACCATTAAGGGGATCCACTAAATTGAGGGTAGAGAAGATTCGCCAGAGCAGATATCGTCCCAATAGTGCTAGCAAAATCCCCACCACTAAATTTCTAGACCAAGTGCGAGGACGGGGAGAGAGTTTCGTGACCCCCAGCACAACTACCATTAAGATAATTGTTGGCAGTAATAAGTAGTGGTGCTGAGTCACCATTGGTGCTTCCAGCCACATCGGTGGGTTTATTTGCCAGACATGCAGCTGAGCAAATAGCTGTGTAATCTGCCCCTGACCAGTCAACCAAGCTAAAGCGATCGCACTAAAACTAGTAAATAGAATCAGCATCACGACCGTTGCGGCTCGTAACCTAAAAACTTGTTTGTTAGAAGAACACCTAGAGTTTGGGTAGCTCACTTTGGGAACTGTCATGTCTAAAAACAGGTATAGCGCTGTGGGCAGGGAATAGGGAATAGGACATTAAAAAGTGTGGTATTATAAAGGTTATAGCAATTATTTGCCCCTTGAATTTGGAAACACCATTACACCCATTGCTGTATCATAACTTGTTATTTTAAACTCAACCAAACTAATAAAATAGTATGTGACTAATCTAGATAATATTGATAATATATTAATATAACCTGAGCTAAATATTAAAATTTACTTAACTTACCAAGTTTGGGATATATTAATGGATAAATTTTTTAATGAGCTAGAGTTGAGAAGTATTCACTAAATTTCTTAACCAAAACTCAGGTTAATGCCACCGAAGACTAGACATAATAGCAAAAAGAGTAATGTTTCCACGAGATAGATAATCTGATGAAGCTTAACTATTTAGCGATCTTTGGTGCTACTGCCTTTTTAAGCGTAGGTTGTGTAGCAGGAGTACCTGGGAATCAAGAGTACTGTTCAGGCAAAACCCTCTACCTCTAGGTCTACGACAACCAAGATTGATGTGTCCACTGTTCCAGCTGCTGAACCAGCTAGAACAGTGGCACAGGCAACAAGTAGATCAGGAAATTTTGTAACAGCAGCCCATTCTACTCAAGGCATGGTAAGTTTATTCACAGACAATGGACAACGTTACCTGAAGTTTGACGAAACCTTTAAGACCGATAACGGACCCGATTTAATGGTGCTGTTGCACCGCCAAACTGTCCCCAAATCCTACAGTAAGGAAAATTATGAAAGTCTTGGTCCTCTTCAGCAGGTCAGTGGGACTCAAGGGTACCTTATCCCTGCTGATGTTAATCCAGAAGACTTTAACTCTGTAGTCATATGGTGCCGTAAATTCAACGTCACCTTGGCCTTTCGGCCACGCTACGCGAATGGCTACGCCACCCTTAGTAAGTAGTACCACTAATTACTAATAATTAACCCAAGTTCCTAAGGACTAATGACTAAACAGCCTATAGTACAGGCTGACAAAAAATTCCTTGACTGGAAACGCTAAATAGGTTATCGGATTAATCGTCACAATGATGTTACGCACATCACGAGTGGCTAGATTAAGGATTTGTTGGGCTACCCAATCCGCTGACATGACCCCAATCGGATTGAGATTACTTTTAAATGGTCCGAGGATTAGTTTACGTACTACACAAGGAGCATCTAGACGACGGAGGGTAACTAGGTCTCCTAGGGTACGTTTGCTCAGTTCATACAAAGGACTAAAGGCTGGACTAACTTCCGCTTCCGAAGTATTAACCCAAACTTCCTTGCGAGCAATATCTTGGTTCGTCCGAACAGTGGATAAAAACATCTCCAGCAACCGCCAACTTGATAATGTGTTGACCTCGTAGGATTTTGCGATCGCATCGGCTGTCCGTTCTTGATGAACATTGATGCCGTGATTGAGAATTAGAATATCCAAATTTTCCAAATGTGGGGCTAGTTCGGACTCTTTACTCACTTGCCAAGTGAAGGTTTTTACTGGCAAGCTTTCACCATTGACACTTAACGTAACAGTTTGTTCTTGGGAGGTCAGAGCAATCACTTTTGCTCCCCGTTGCTGGAGATGGTACAACAGTGACTGTCCCAAAGTTCCCGATGCTCCCGTCACTGCAATAGTTTTCCCTTGGAGCGATAGTGCTGTCCCCATCAGTTTGTCTACTAAAGTCAATGTGCCGCCATAGTAAGCCTTTTGGTTATCAAAGTGATGTCGCCAATGGTAGCTGCGATTTACCATCCAACCGGAAGGAGGACAGAGGAATGGACCCGGAAGGTGGGTTCCATCAGTCAACTTATCAGCTCCCTTGATGCCATAGCCACGAGCGATCGCACCAAATAGAAATACCATAGAGTACACAGAACCAGCCAAAGCTGCCCAATGCATATCTGGTGTCCAGGTATAAGCCAACCACCATAGCACCAAGCCTAACATTAGCATGACCAAGGCTTCTGGCACATCATTACGCCAGTGCGCCTGTCGATATATGGTATCACTGACAGCAGTTAAATCCTGACGGAAGACCCGATGATGCCACACATGCAAGCGATACAGAGGTTTCCAGTGATGGGACAGGAGGTGATAGAAGTCTCGCACCAGTTCTACCCACAGAATAGAACCCAGTCCCAAAACCCCTATAGCTAGCCAGAAATTTACCATAAACATGATTATGATGCCTAGAGTGAACAGTAATTTGTCGTGTTGGCAAATTGCCCATTCACATCATAATTAGGTAGGTAGGTAGAAGTGAAACTAACATGCTCACGGTTGACCGTTAACACTCACCTGTGAAGCATCAACTTTCAACCATCAACTTTAAACCTTCAACCATCAACCATCAACCTTCAACCTTCAACCTTCAACCATCAACCTTCAACCATCAACCTTCAACATACCATCTTCCATATAAGACACTTGGTCAGCTACATCGATAATACGAGGATCGTGGGTTACCATCAGCACTGTGCAGCCTTTATCCTTAGCCAGACGACGCAGAAGCTCAATGACTGTATGACCACTGTGAGAGTCCAAGGCTGCCGTTGGCTCATCTGCCATAATTAGGGGTGGCTCTTTAGCTAAAGCCCGCGCGATCGCTACCCGTTGCTTCTGCCCCCCTGACAAGTCACTCGGTCTAAGATGTCCTTTCCCCTCTAAACCAACCTGCTCTAATAAGGTTTTTGCCTGCTGTCGAGCGTTGACCCCCCGAATGCCCTTAATGTTTAGCACAACTTCCACATTCTCTGCTGCTGTCAGAGCTGGAAATAGGTTGAAGTGTTGGAAAATAAAGCCAATGTGTTCTCGTCGAAACTCTGCCAGCTTAGTTCTAGACATACCGGTAATTTCTTGACCCAGTAAATAGACTTTTCCTAATGTCGGGGTCAGTAATCCCGCCAATATTGACAAAAGGGTAGTCTTGCCAGAGCCAGACGGTCCCATTAAAAGTTGGATATCACCACGTTTGACTTCCCAGTCTATTCCTTTGAGGACTTGAACACGGTTTTGTCCTGACTCGAAGTCCATCTGCACCCCTTTAGCAAGAATGGAGCGTATACCATACTTAGGTAAATCTATAACTTTAGATACTTTAGAGCCGCCCTTAATCAGTTTTTTGGGAAACACCATATATTAAACTTTAGCAGCACCCGTTGACTAGACTCTTAGGTCGTACTGCTGGAAATTGACGACTCCCCATCGCTAAAGCATGGGGATTCTGGCAGGTTGATCGGCGAACCGGCGACCTACACTGAATAAAAACGTTTTGTTTCACATCAGAGGGACTGGCCATAAGTTCTACTGCTAGAGATAAGACTTATTATGCTACATCTTAATCTCTAGATGGGTATTGTCGGATACTTGTTCCGATTGCTTCTACTTGACCCTTATCCCTTATAGTGCTAAGGATCGTAGATAAAAGCGTAGGTGGAAGCTACACCTGTGAACTACAATAGCCTGAGCTTACGCTACAGCAATGGATTCGGACTTCACAAGGAATTGCCTAAATTTAGTTCCCCAAACCCAGGTCTTATATTCCTGCCCTCACCAGCAGTCCTAATTTCTAAGACCGATGATTCTGCTTGGTTGGTTTTTTGGCAACAAGGTTTTTTAACTTGGTTATCGTCAAAGCGCGTTTTTGATGCTAGCAACTTTTTGGCACAATTCCCAGAAAAAGGCTCTCCCATAGGACGCTCATCAAGCACGGATAGAGCGCGGGACTTCTCCCCTAACCTTTAATTCTGGCAGATAGCTATTTTATAATCTAAAGTATAACAGAAATCTCATCCACTGGGACTATCCCCATCCCATCAAGCTAGGGGCAAAGATAGCTGATTGCTGATTGCTCAATGCTTAACCCCTTTTCGCACTTTGAGAAACCCAAGGCAGCAATTGATTAACATCTAGCAAAAAGACTGTCAAAGATGTATTTTCTTGGGGAATCACCGCAACATGACTAGCAATTCCTAGGGTATCAGCTTGACGAAAAGACTCTGGTAGGGTACGAATATCACTCACGGAAACCTCTATCAAATTCGGTGTTTTGAGTACAGGGATACCAAATCGTTCACCCATTGTATTTTGAGCAATCAGCAGGAAGCGTCCTGGGTTAGAAGTGCTGATTTTGCTAGATTTAAATAACCGGCGATGCAAGTCGATAATAGGAATTTCCTGATCATCGATATGGGCAATGCCAATATCATTGAGTCCACTGCTATAAACAGTTGTATAATTAATTACTTTTTTTACACACTCAATCGGAAATGCGAAATTGATGCTGTCTATTCTAAAGACCACTAATTTTAAGAATGATGTAGTATTCTGATTTTGCAATCGATTACTATCACTCAGCTGGGAGTCAATTAAGTTATTTTTCATAATATCGAATTCATCTTCATCTTGTTCAAATAAGTATGAATGATTAAAAATTACAATTATTATAATCAGGATTTGTAAGCAATGGTAATTAAATAGATTAACTCACCATACTAAGTTGGTAAAGTTAGGATTAAAAGTATAATGATGCACTATAATTCAAGGCTATGGGTGCAAGTAAATGATTAGTAGTGGAGACCCCTCAAGAAGCTAATTGCTTATTGCTTTGAGCTAAACGCTGATTAGGAATGGCTGATAGCACATCAAGTAGCACCATCTGTAGCGCATTAGCTGATCAATTAATACTTAAACTTCAGATTTACTTTGTTCAATAATGTTTTTTATTTTTCCAATAAAATCTTGTTCAATATAAGGTTTAGTAAAGTAAGCGTTAGCCCCCAAATGCATTGCTAAACGCTGATGTTTTTCACTGCTACGAGAGGTAAGCATTGCTATAGTAATTTTTGATAACTGAGGGTCTTGGCGACGTTGACCAAGAAACTCAAAACCGTTCATATTCGGCATTTCAATATCACAAATTATCATCTGCACTTTCGAACTTTGCCGCAATTGTTCCAAGGCTTCGTGTCCATCCCGAGCCTGTAACACTCGGTAACCCGCTTTTTGCAAGCTCATAGCCAAGGTTCGTCGTAAACCTGTCGAATCATCCACAATTAAAATTGTGGGAAGTGGAGCAGTTTTAGCAGGAGTTTGAGTCCGGTTAACCGATGACTTTTTCTTAGTGGTAGCTTCGAGTATATGAGACAAGCTTCTCGGTTTAGTCTCTTCTTGGCTTTGAGCTAAAAATTGCTCTAGCAGGGCGTTACCATCCATCACCGGAATTAAACTACCATCCCCCAAGATGGTACAACCATAGGTATAACTGGGAGCCGCAAGCACTTTGCCAAAGGGTTTAATCACTAGCTCTTGCTCTGTGATCACGCGATCGATTTCTAACCCAAAAGCCTGCTGCTCTCGACGCATTACTACCAGAGGTAATGCCCAATCTTCAGGAGTGGGGACATAGACTAAAGCTTTGCTAGGAGTAGTTTCCCTGACTGGACAGTTATATTCCAAAAGATCAGACATGGTATAAGTGGGAACCATTTGTCCGCGCCATAGCAAAAACCGTTTTGTCCCAGATTTTTGCATCTGATCCCCCTTGGGAACTACAATTTCCTCAATACTGTCTGATGGTAAAGCGATAACAATTGGACCGACTGTAGCAATTAGTAATTTAGCAATGGTGAGAGTTAACGGCAGGCGTAGGGTAAAGGTTGTACCCTTACCTGGAGATGAGGTGACAGAGATTTTACCTTTGAGAGCTCGAATTTGAGAGCGTACTACATCTAAACCTACTCCCCTACCAGACAGTTCACTGACTTTAGCTGCGGTGGAAAATCCTGGCTCAAAAATCATCTTTAACAGTCGGGATGGGGGAGCTTTAGCAATTTGTTTGGCTGACAACAATCCCTTGGCCAATACTTTTTTACGAATGCGTTCAATATTAAGACCTTCACCGTCATCCTTAACTTGAATAATGGTTTGATTGCCTTTATGATAGGCCCGAATTTCAATTTGTCCTTCCTCTGATTTACCTCGTTTGCGCCGAATTTGAGGGGATTCAATGCCATGATCAAAAGCATTCCGGAGTAAATGTAGTAAGGGGTCATAAAGTTTTTCCAGCACTGCTCTATCCACCAAAACCCCTGTACCACTAAGCTTGAGTTTTGCTGGCTTGTGGTGTTGGGTAGAAAGATCCCGTAAAGCCCGGGGAAAGCGGTTGAGTACTTGACCCAGAGGCAACATCCGCGCCCACATCAGCTCGTCTCGTAGCTGAGAAAGCATTTGCCGCTGTTGTTCCAAGGTCTGATCAGACTGCTGAGCAAATAGGGTTATATCCCCCACGGCTTCTTTAAGCAGCATCATTTCTTCTTGTAGTCCTTGGATCAAAGCATGGACGTTGCTATAGCTATCCATTTCCAAAGAATCAAACAGGGGTTTGTTAAATGGGTCTGACTCACTCTCTAGGCTCTTTTGGCCTGACCACGTTACCGATTGCTGGGGTGAGTTTCTCTCACCGACAGAATTCGTCCCTTGCTGGTTCAACTCATTCTGACTAAGGGAGGCAAAGCTAGGATTTGACACCATTGATCCAGCACTTGAGGCACTCGCTAGACTCTGATCAGATAACTCTTGTATTTGACTAACAATGGTTTGACAAAGTTCAAATCTTTGGGTTAGTTCCCGCACTGCTGCTTGTAATTGTTCATTTTGCAGGCCAATACTATTGCGGTTGATCACCAGTTCCCCTACCAGATTGTTCATCCGTTCTAGTCGCTTTAAGTTAACCCGGACTGAACTCTCGGGGGAGATAGAGGTTGGACTTTGGCTGGGATGCTGTGACGGCTTAGGAGTAGATTGATTAGATCGAGTAGGTTGATGCTGCTGGGATTTCGCCGATTGAGTGGGTGGGTTGATAGCTAATTCATTGGCTAAGAATGCGGCTGCTGGTAGCGTTGGTGGTGATGGAACATCTGAAGCAGGCATATCCTGGAGCGGTGGCAGGCTTTCAAAGATTTGTTCAATCTTTTCCACAGCAGCTTCCAGGGTTTTTGGGACCTCTAGGGATGAGTTCTTCAGGGGAGCAGAAGCAGTGCTTGATGGATTTGGGGAATTCGCTACTGGTTTAGATCCTGGGGTAGGGTCAGCCTTAGAGTTACTCAGGTCTTGCTGGTCTTGCTCCGAGCATCCCACAGTTTCTGGGGTCGAGGAAATGGTTTCCTCTGGGAAAGATGCTTCTGTCTCTTGGACTGGGTTAACTTGATCCTCTGAAGGGGTAGATTGATCAGATGGTATGTCTTGACTGGCTTGCCCCAAGTCACTAGTTCTGAGATCAGCAAGAATGGGTGGGGTGACAGGAACTTCCTCAGCTGGCAGGTTCACTTGGGGCTGCTGGGCAGTGGTTTCCTGGGCTAGAGCAACGTCTTCAAAGAGTAAGGTCTGTTGATCTTGGTTAAAGTTACTAAAAATATCAGTAACATCAGCTGAGTCGGTAACCTTCGAAGATGGTGAGTCAACAGTTGCTTGATCTAGCTCAGTTTCCTGATGGGCAACAGTGGGTGAGGTTTCGAAAGTCTCTTCCGTTATTGGATTGAGTTGGGATGGTTGGGTAGCGGTTTGCTCGGATAAGGTAAAGTCATCAAAGGCATTGCTTGCTTCGCCTAGGTTAAAGTCACTAAAGATATCTTCAAATTCAGAGGTGGTATTTAGACTATTTGTGATGTCATTAGCCGGAGGAGCAGGGGCTTCTGTTAAAGCAACTAGAGCAGTCGAGGGATTTCCCCCTTGAGTGCGATCGCCTGCTAGTACAGCAGCTCGTCCTGTTGTAAAGTCAGCTAGGGCCAGTTCAATAATTTTCAAGACTTGGTGGGGATTTTGCTCTACTGCCGCTACAGCCGTTTGGGCAATCGCTCCAAATCCGGACAAGTTCAGTAACTCAGCAAAGCCAGCAAATACGTCTGCTTGTGCCTTTAATTCCCCCACCACCTCATAATTTTGGGGATTGGCTAGGACAGAAGCAAGACGTTCTAGTCCCTGAGCCACATCAACCTCAAAAATAGAGGATACAATATCAATACCTAAGTCACCGGAACTAGGAATGTAGTTATCAACCTGTGTTAGGGCATCACCGAGTCGTTCTTCAATCTGGGCATAAGTGGATTGAGCCCTGGCTAGGGCTTGCTCTGGGTCAAAATAGCCTTGCTCAATTTGCTGGATGAGGGGGTTCCGGAGGCAGTCATAAGCTTTGAGCAGCAAGCTTTCTAGCTCAGTATCAAGTTGTACCTCGTCGCTGTAGAAAGCCTTGAAGATATCTTCGAGACGATGAGCCAAGGTTTTAATTGCCTCTAGCCCAACACTGGCAGCACCTCCCTTGATGGAGTGAGCGGCTCGCATTAAATCGTGGATCTTAGCCGTGGTTCGTTCTTGCTGGAGATTCAGTAAGCCTGTCTCGATCAGTTGCAACAGCTCTGGTGCCTCTTCGATAAAAAACTGATAGGCTTGGTCTTGGATCTCAGAGTGAGTTGCCATGGTTCTTCATTGGTCATTGGTCAAGAGAAAATTGGAAATTGGTCATTGGTCATTGGTCATTAACAAAATACTAATAACTACAATGACACTAACTCACCTTGAACTTGCCCACACTATCTTGCAGTTGCTCAGCCACTGTTAGCAGTTCTTTGAACGAGTTAGATACTTGGCTGACTTCTGTGGAGGTTCTATTCGCGATCGCTGCTACGTCAGCCATAGTGTCAGTCACTGATTCGCTGGCTTGGGTTTGCTCAACAGCTGTGATGGCAATTGCTTTGACCAACTCATTTATCTTGACCGTTACGGCAGTAATTTGATTCAAACTCTGCCTGGTATCATCCACCAGTTTAGTCCCAACTACCACTTGCTCAGTTCCCTCTTCCATAGCGGTTGCCACCTCATTGGTTTCCGCCTGAATGTCTGCTACCAGCTTTTCAATTTCCGCCGTTGCCTCCGCCGATTGATGGGCCAAGGCTCGTACTTCATCAGCAACTACCGCAAAGCCTCGACCGGCTTCCCCAGCACGAGCCGCCTCAATAGCGGCATTGAGGGCTAACATATTAGTTTGCTCAGCAAAGCCACTAATCAGGTTGACTACCTTAGAAATCTTTTGGGACGATTCCCCAAGGCGTTTGACCTTCTTAGCCGTACTACCTACAGTTTCCCGAATCGCCATAAAACCTTCTACAGTGCGGTTCATAGCAGCATCTCCGGCTTCCACCGTTTGAGCTGCTTGTTTAACTGCAGCTTCGGCTTCAGAGGCACTGGCAGCCACAGAGCGAGTTGAGACTGTCATGTCATGAATTTTTTGTAAAGCATTAGCAATTTCCTCCGCCTGTCGTAAAGCTTCTGTGGATAGCTCTCGGATCGCTGCTTCATCTTGAGTAGTGGTGGTGGTGACTTGCTTAGTTGCCTGTTGCACTTGCACCACAAGTTTCCGCAAGCTTTCGATTGTAGCATTGTAGGAATCGGCAATAGTTCCCAATTCATCGGCAGTCACTTGGGCTCGAATAGTGAGGTCTCCTTTACTAACTGGCTCTACTTCCATCAACAGTTCTAGAGCACGCTTTTGCAGCTCCTCTTTGAGCTGGCGCTGTTCCTGAGCAAGATTTTCGGCTTCTTGGCGGGCTGCTTCCATTTGTTCTAAGGATGTGGCTCGCTGCATAACATTGCCCAGCTGAACAGATAACTGCGTCAGGAAAATGATTTCAGACTCTTGCCACTGGTGTGGGGCCCTACAATGATGAGCAATAAGTAAACCGTAGAGTGTTTCTGCGTGGACAATTGGTGTCACTAAATTTGCTTTGATTTGCAATCGTTCCATCAACTTCTCGTGGTCACGATGGAAACCTGCTTCAAATACATTATTGGTGGCAATGACACGCCCATGTTTGTAGGCATCAAGCAGTTGCTGTGGAATACAAGCATCTTCAATTTTCTTCTCAATCCTATCCTCAACCATATTTTCAACTGCTTTCGGCCAACCCGGTTGAATTGCCTCGAATTCAATGTAGCCACTACCATCCGGATTCAGGCGGTAGATAACTACCCGGTCAGCATTCAATTGATTGAGGGCTTTTTCCACCGCTTCTTGGAAGAGAGCTTTGAGGTCGAGAGATTTGTCGATGGGGGTAGCAGCAAGGTTAATAATGACCTGTGTCCGATTTGCTTCTCGACGTACCACGTTTTCCTGACTGGTAACACTCTCAGCCATTTCATTAAAGGTCCTAGCTAGCTTACCGATCTCATCGTTAGTGATCAGATTGCTTCGGACTTGGCGTGACCCTTGAGCAAATTGCTCGGCTAAGTTTTGTAGCTGCTGGATAGGTTTAGCAATGGCTCGTCCTAGCAGAATAGCTAGTAATATATCAGCAGTCACAGCCAAGATCACTACTACCAACTGTAGGAGTAGCTTGTTGCTGAGGAGGAAGTTGAGTTGAGCTTCTGAGGTTCCCCTTACCAAAAGGGCAACTGGCTTACCACTAAAATTATTTAGCGTCCTGGCAGCGATTGTATAGGTTTCCCTCCCTATCTTGATGCGTTTGGTAATCGGATTACCCTGAGCTGTTACCGCTTGATTCAGGAAAGGGGTATCGGGCAAGAAGACTTTCGGTTGAGCTTCTGCTAAATTGGTACTTTTACCCTGGTCTAAGGCAGTTGCCAAGACAAATTGACCATCCGGTTGACGTAGATATACCGCACTATAACCTCCCCCAAAAGACTTTAGGGTATCCTCGACGATAGGCAGCTTGCCATTGACAATATCCCCAGAAACCAGTACTCCCAAAACTGCCCCTGTGTCGGTGGCTCTAACCGGTGTGACGGTGTAGCGAATCAACAGATTGTTTTGCTGGACAATCCCAGCAGGTAGGAAGGGAGACTCTTGAGCAACTTCAGACCAGCTGACCAGTTCACTGGTTTTAATTTGCTGAGGATTTTCCAGAACCTGACTGACTAAGTCATTGGGATCGAAAAACTCCGCAGTTCGATCAGCATTAGCATTGACAAGAATTCGCCGATCCTTTCCCACCAACGTGGCATATTCAATCCGACGAGTCTGGATTTCTTGCTGAAGAATATCTTTCACTTGTTTAAGCAACCCGGGGGTTAAGGGTTTACCTTGAGCATAGGTTTGAACCGCTTGAATAATTGCGCTATTGTCAGATTGTCCCCGAAAACCAAACCCCATCTGATTAATTTTGATATTATATATAATATCCATAACCGCCAATTCTGATTTGGCTTGGTTGATTAATTGAGCACGACCTCCTGTAACAATCAAAAAAGCCCCCACACCTGCTAAGCCAACTACGGAGATCACTTCTGATGTGAACAGGGCTAAGAGCTGTTTACCTTGTATGGGCAAATCATAAAACCATTTCAAAAATAAAGATGGAAGTCTTTGGGGTGGTGCAACCTTTGACTGGATTAACTGAGGTAGTGGTAGCAGTGATTTCCCCAGTTTAGTTTTCAGGGTAGATTTTGACAGATCCAAAGCTTGGTAGCTGCCATTATGACCATTTTCTGATAATTTATAAGCTAAATTATCAGAAAATTTAAGATCATAATTATCAATCTTGTGACCATTGTTATCCTTAAGGGAGTTATTCTGAGGAGGGATTTGAGTCATGGAATACGCCCAATTAATTAAAAATAGGTAGTTTCTCGTTGTGAAGACACCCAGGGTTTGGACATCGCTGCCACCATTGCCTAACTCGGGGTGACTGAAAAACTTCAGAAGTTACAGCCATAGAATTCCCAGTCAATCTTGTTGAGATCACAGTTGCTTTGAAAATGGCAATTAAGAATTAAGAATTAAGAATTAACAATTAACAATTAACAATTAACAATTGACTAAGAACACTAACTCACCTTGAACTTGCCTACACTATCTTGCAGTTGCTCAGCAACTGTAAGCAGTTGTTTAAACGAGTGGGATACCTGCAACGCTTCTATGGAGGTATGATTAGCGATCGCTGCCACATTAGTCATAGTCTGAGTCACTGAAACGCTTGCTTGAGTTTGCTCAACAGTTACCGTAGCGATCGCTTCGACCAACTCATTAATCTTGACCATTACTGCAGTGATTTGATTCAAACTCTGCCTGGTGTCATCCACCAGTTTCGTTCCTCCTACCACTTGTTCAGTACCAGCTTCCATGGCAGCTACCACCTCATTGATTTCCATCTGGATTTGTGCCACAATTTTTTCGATTTCTGCCGTTGCTTCTGCTGATTGATGGGCTAAGGCTCGCACTTCATCCGCAACCACCGCAAAGCCTCGACCTTCTTCCCCAGCACGAGCTGCCTCAATAGAAGCATTTAACGCTAGCAAGTTGGTTTGAGCGGCAAAGTTACTAATCAGGTTAACTACTTTAGAAATCTTTTGGGACGATTCCCCAAGGCGTTTGACCTTTTTGGCAGTGCTGCCTACAGTTTCCCGAATCGCCATAAAGCCTTCCACAGTGCGGTTCATAGCAGTATCCCCAGCTTGGACTGTTTGAGCCGCTTGTTTGACTGCAGCTTCAGCTTCAGAGGCTCTAGCAGCCACAGCTTGAGTTGAAGTCGTCATGTCTTGAATTCGTTGTAAAGCTGCAGTAATTTCCTCTGACTGTCGCAAAGCTTCCGTAGATAGTTCTCGAATTGCTGCTTCATCTTGAGTAGTGGTGGTGGTAACTTGCTTAGTTGCCTGTTGCACTTGCACCACCAGTTTCCGCAAGCTTTCAATGGTAGCGTTGTAGGAATCAGCAACAGTTCCCAATTCATCGGCAGTCACACGGGCACGGATCGAGAGGTCTCCTTTACTAACTGGGTCTACTTCCATCAGCAATTCCAGTGCGCGTTTTTGAAGCTGCTCTTTAGCAGTCCGTTGCTCGGCTTCAGCAATTCTTTGCCGTTCCAAGAGGTTGATCCGGTCAAGGGTTAGTCCCACTTGGTTAGCTACTTGGGTTAAGAAATCGATTTCCGAAGCTTGCCAGGCTCGAGGTTCACTGCATTGGTGAGCAATTAATAAGCCCAAAAGTTCCCCTTCAACCAGAATTGGGGTAACTAAATTGGCTTTGACCGCAAAGGGTTCTAACTGCTTCAGGTAACACGGGGTCAGACCAGCTTCATAAATATTCGGTGTTGCCTTAACTCGACCTTGGATGTACTTATAGACGTAATCCTTTGCAAAGCAAGGGTCAGCAATTTCCGCACCGAGAGCCTGGGGCCAACCTGCAGCCACGGATTCAGCAATGACAGTACCTTTCCAATTGGGGTCAAAGCGATAGACAACCACTCGATCCGCATCCAGCCCTTGTCGGCTCCCTCGCACTACCATATCCAGGATATCTTGCAGGTCAAGGGCTTGAGTTAGCTGAATCGTAATGTCTTTCAGTTGCTTAGCACGCTTAGCGTCAAGGCTTTGGTCTTGTACCAGAACTTTAATCCGGGCGACTAGGTTATTAAAGGTGTGAGCTAGGGTTTGGGTTTCTGCGGTACCACTTGGTTGAGCAATCGCATCTAAATTACCTGCAGTCACCTCCTTGGCTGTATCAGACAATTGACTTAGAGGAGCAGATAGGCGGCGGGATAAAAGCAGAACAACTACCAAAGTTACTGCTCCCAAGGCTAGGGCTATTAAGATAAACGCTACAATTAACTCATTACCAGCGCTTTGCTGTTCTGATTTGTCCACAGAAGCAACGGATACCCAATCTGTGTGTGGGTTAGTCACAATGGTATAGAACTTATCTTTATAGAGGAAGTCAACAATTTTTACCTGCTTTCCCGTTTTCTTCTTATAGGTCGAAAGTCTTTCTTCCTTTAGTGAATACTTAGCTTTGAAACGATTGAAGTCTTGCTTAGTATTAATAGTTAGCTGGGTCGGTGCCTGGACTAAAAACTTAGCAATTTCCCAAACTGCTTCACCCCCAATGATATCTTCCTCATCCAGACTACCTTCAGGGGTGAGGGTACTAATTACCATGCCTTGGCTAGTGTCTATCAGCTGCACTTGTTGGGAACCCATCAATCCGATATGTTCTAGATAAGGGAACAGTTGCTCTAATTGATTCATGGGTAGCACAGCTTTAATCACCCCAAGAAATTCTCCTGATTGAGGATCCTTGATTGCCTGAGCTAGATCAAAACCAAAGACATTAGCTGAATCATCAAAGTCCAGTTCACTGACCCAACGCCCTTGACGCTTTGCTTGTTGCCACCAGTCTTCATCCCTTTGCACAAAGTCAGAGGTGGGATTACTATAAGCAATGTTGTACCCATAGCGGTCAGTGACAAATAATTCCCCTAGACCTACATCCTTAACGATTCTCTTTAAGTAACGATTGAGTTGTGGATTGGGTTGGAGGAGCTTTGTGTTTTGAAAACGTAATTCAATCTCGTGAATAGCCAGTTTCTGAAGTTGTTGCTGTTGTGCGGTTTTGCTACTAGCATGAGCTGCATTGATGACTAAAGGATTACTCCCTAATAAGGTTGGTACAGTAAAGGTATCCTTAATCAGTTGGCTAGCTGCTTCACCAGCAATTAGAGCTTGCTCCTGCTGCTGTAATTTATTTCGCTCTTTGTCATGGTCGTGAACAATTCTGTAACTTACTAGGCTAGCCAGAGTCAGAGGAATCAATACCGTTGGCATAATCGTTGTCAACAACTGGCGGCTGAGAGTATTTTTATTCCTCTGATTTTTTTTTTTTCAGTTTTGACCAGTTCCAGGAGCTGATCTTCTGCGTTGATATCTTGGTCTGGCAAATGGTTTACCTTGGTCTCAGGTTCTTTTAACTCTTGAACAACCCGCAATTTAACGTTAGGAATAGTTGACTCAGGTAAGAGTGTCTTCACCAGCGCCTTTTTTGATTTAGCTATCTCACTATTATTGGTAGTGTTGCCATTGACATTAAAATTATTCGTTGCTTTTTTCATGATTAAATACTTAATATAATTAAGTTTTAAACCGTATTTTTTTTGAGGAATTTAAGCTTTAAAACTTAAAATAACTAATTATTTTGATTATTTATAAAAATGAAATAATACGTTCAATTTACAGTCGATGAATAGTATAATTAAAACTTGGTATTAAAAATTATTTTTCCATCAAAAACTACTAGCATTTCACCACCATGTTTCAGCCAATATCCCTGTAAAAACTTTGCCAATTCAGGATTCATGCTTGATGACGGCAGAGGTTGAATCAAATCGGGATTGCACCATTCAATGTCCTCTACCCGGTTGACGACCAACCCTAGCATTTGGTTGTATTTAACGGACTTAGGATCATGAGACTGGATATGCAACACTAAGGAGGTGTAGTGTGATGTGTTTACCGGTTGCTGATGCCAAGGAGTTAATCCCACAATGTGTCCGAGATCGACCATCCAAAGAACTTCACCCCGCCAGTTGTAAACACCCATCACCCAAGGTGGCATATGGGCAATTGGAATAATTTGACCAACAGCAATAGTCAGCACTTCAGTCAGCTGATTAATTGGCATTAAAGCAGTAGTATCAGGTACTAGATGAAACCGCAGAAACTGCTGTCTAATTTCATTGGCAGCAGTTTCTGTCGCTGATGATGGGGAAGCTGAAGCTGGGATAAACTTGGATACCATGATGATCTCTGTTTTTTTATAGCTCAGATTTAGCCCTTGACCAGTTGGTTAATGATTTTTAGGAGTTCTGCGTTATCAACAGGCTTATACAGGTAAGCATCTGCTCCCTGCTTCAACGCCCAAAATTTATCCATTTCAGTATCTTTGGTGGAGCAGATTATCACAGGTATTTGGCTTGTATTAGCTTCATTTTTAAGGGTTCGACAAATTTCAAAACCACTGCGATCCGGAAGGACAACATCAAGGACAATCAAATCCAGCTGATTACTGCTAATTTTTTCTAGGGCTTCTGAGCCATTATTGGCAGTTAATACATTAAACCCATTTTCCTTGAGATAACCTCTGAAAATTTCTAGATCAGTTAATGAATCTTCAACAATTAATGCGGTAACCATTTTTATCCGATTTAAATAACTCTAAAATTATAATCAGGTAAGCAAGTGTTTCAACGGTTTTTTTTGTAAACACTTAAATTTCGGCTATCTAGTCAATTCTAATTAACTTGTTTAAGATGTTTAATGATAACTCTCAATACCTCTTCAGGATTGATGGGTTTACTCAGAAAATCTGAGGAGCCAACCATCTTAGCTCTCACACGGTCGATGATGCCGTCGTTACCGGTCAAAATCACGATCGGAGTATTGCGGAAAAAGGAGAGCCTACGCAATTGACCGCAAATTTCATAGCCATTAGCATTTGGCATGACCAGATCTAAAAATATCAACTCTGGCTTACTAGCTAACAAAGTAGCGATCGCCCTAAGTGCATCATTAATAGCCACAAAGCGATAGCCTTCTGAGGTAAGAATTTTTTCCATGCTTTGGCAGATCAGGGGACTATCATCCACGCAGGCAATCAAAGGTTTCTGCTCAGGAACAGTTTTTACCGATGTTTCGTTCGGAGGTAGTGAAACTGGAGCAGGTAAATCCGGAATCTCTATCAGTTCCACTAATCCTGATTGCAGGTGAGGTAGAATCGAGAGGGTAACTGCCCTAGTATCCCGTTTCATTAGTATGGCCAAGTCTCGTAGGGTATATTGTCCATTCAACAGCTTGGTCATAGTTTGGTAAGCCTGAGGGGATGTTTTAATTCTCAGTTGCTTGGGCTGCCTGATGATTGGTGCCCGATTAGGGCAGCGGTCTGCTACACGAGCACTTTGCCAAGCTTCCCAAAGTTGATCAGCTTCATGGATGACTTGCTCTGCGTCAATCAAGACCAGTGGTTTAAACAATGATGATAATGATGATGAGGAATCTGGTTTGATTTTATAGGTGATCTGCATGCCTTGGGTAACATCAAAAAGTATTTCTACCATGACAGACTGAATCATTTTGACGGCTTGATCACGGGTAACTTTATGCAGACCTACCCATAGGCATAGCAAATGATAGTCCCAACAGACATTGACATCTTCCCAATTGGTATTAGCTAGATCGTCTTGCAGTGATGAAAGCTGAGCAGATGTCTGAGGACAGTGAATGAGTAGGTTTCTACGCCACCGTCTCACTGGATGAGTCCCTCCGGTAGCATACATGAGGCGACCCATATAAATGTGAAATATCCATTCTTGTTTATTTGGATCACTTAGAATGAGTTGACCGCTAAACCGAGGCTGCTTCAAAATTTCAAACAACCCAGCTTGTTTGACGGAAGTAAACTCTTTGATTGGAATTAGAGGATAATTTTGTTCTATCGCCATCATTGCCTTTGGTTTACCTGATTGCCGTTGTCAGCAAAACTGATTGTCCTAGTGCTGCCATTACCGGATGGGATTTGCCGATTGGGAAGAGGCTTTCTTAACCATAGGCAAGAAAAAACACCGGGAACAGTTAAAGACTTTCACCGAGATGCACAAGTAACATATGATTGATCAGGTAACTGCTAGCTCAATGCTACAGAATTTTATGAGGTTGATGTATCCGTGAGTTTACACAAATTACAAGAGAGACACTATGGGGTATTTACGCATTGACGGAAGTTTTTGATTATTTATGACCTTCTATGCCAGAAAACTACTGAAATGTATCAATCTTGCCACTGAGCCGTGTTGCCATCTTGGCAGGGATTTACAAAAATTTACTGGTTAGTTAATGTTAGTTAATTAAAAGTCTATGAGTTACACTGGCTTTATGACTTTGACTGTAAGTATTCAGAAGAACGCGCTACACCCATGAAACCCTTGCCCTATTAAGTTCTGGAAGCTTTTTAAATCAAGAGAGTAAGCCCATGGACTAGTTTTCGTGACTGGCGCTTGGGATCAGGTCTTCTTCGAAGGCAAGGTTGGGAGAAATAACAATTACCAAAAACCCACACCTTACAATTTATAAGCTCTCGGACGTGATATTACTTAAAAGTTATCTCGGCATAATCTCCTATGGTCTCTATTGCTCGCAAAAACCTCTGGGCAGACATTCCTCGCTTTCTGGTCGCTCAAGCAGGAATTATGTTTGCCGTTAGCCTAGTCACAATCCAAACTGGTCTGCTCAACGGGTTCACTCGCTCTACAGTTCTTCTGATTGAGGGATCCGAGGCCGATATATGGGTAAGTTCTGACCGAATGGTTCAGTTTGAGCTAACCGAGCCACTTTTAAAGAATCAGCTGGATCAAGCTCAAGGAGTCAAAGGTGTGGAGCGAGCAGAAGCACTACTGATGGGGTCAGGTCGATGGCGTCCTCTTAAGGGAGATACCAGTCCTGTTACGTTGATTGGATTTGACCTAGGGGGAAAACTGTTCCAACCCGGAACAATCACTCGGGGTAGACTGAAAGCCCTTAAGGAGCCTTACACGGTTATGGTGGATCAAAGCAGATTACCGACGCTCAATCTCAGAGATATCGGTGATACCGCTACGGTTAACTTCTTGCCTGCTCGATTGGTCGGCTTAACCACGGAGAGTCAATCCCTTGTAGCTAGCCCATTCTTATTTGCTTCCTTAGAAAATGCCAATACCTATATCAACACAAGCTATACCTCTAAGCTTAACTGCACTGTAGAATCTTCAGATAATTTGCAGTGTACTACTATTTACGAAAAGTCAAAGTCTTTGAATAAGTCTGATGAGTCGGAGATTCCTGAACCTACACCTTTGAGCCTAACAGACCCCATTACCTATATTATGGTAAAGGCTAAAGTAGGGCAGGATCTTGAGCAACTCAAGCAGAATTTAGAAGCTGCTTTACCCGGGACTCGTGCTTATACGAAGCTTGAGATGGCACGCAAGACCCGAAATTACTGGCAGGTGCGAACAGGTCTTGGTTTTGTATTGGGTCTAGGTGCTGCTGTGGGAGTGATTGTTGGCATGGTAGTTGTCACTCAGATTCTCTACGCCTCAGTTTCTGACCATATCAAAGAGTTTGGTACCCTAAAAGCAATGGGCGCACCGGATCGGTTTATTTATAGTGTTATAGTCGAACAAGCATTGTGGATGGCTGTTCTTGGTTATGTGCCTGGTATGCTCCTTTGCTGGGGGTTGAGTGTGTGGGTTAAATCAAAAGGAATTATCCTTTTGATCACACCAGTGTCTGCCACAGGTGTTTTTGGCATAACTGTGGTAATGTGTGTCACTTCCGGTTTGTTCGCTATCCAAAAGGTGACTCGTATTGATCCAGCTATTGTATTTAAAGCCTAGAAACCCTGTTGAGTCATATCATATCCAATTTAATACTTATCATTCTTGGTTGTTGGTAACTTGTTAATTTTTTTTTATTTTAAAGTGTTAATTGACCGTTGACCATCAACACTTTAAAATTAACGACTTACCTGAATAGGAATTGATTAACTGGAATCGATATCACCCAATTATAAAATTGAACTTTTAATAGTTTAAAAAAATTAGTCAACTGGGATATTATGACTATTCTCGCTCAGCAATTAATTGGTTAGTCACTTCCATGACTGCAGGAGGCAAGGTGAACCCGCCTTGAGATTTTTCCACTAGAGATCGCTGTCTCAGGGAGGCTAGAGCCCTGAGTAATTCCTGAGGCGATATCTCCAGTAATTCATCCTGTAATTGAGTTAGAATTACAGGTTCTTTGTGACTAGCCATTGTATATATAATTTTATGTTCCAAATCTGATAACCGATCTAAGATTTCTTCGATAAAGTCACTAACGTCATGGGTAAATAGGGTAGTTGCCAAAAAATCGGTCACACTGCCATCAAAAACTTCTTTGATGGTTATGGCAACAAGTTTTAACATCAAGGGATTCCCACGATACGCCTTAATTAAATAGTCCCAGTTTTTCTGCCCAGACAATCCTTTTTCCTGCAAAATATACTGAGCGGCTTCCCCTAAACCTTCAAGTTTTAAGGAACGCACAGGTGAAGTCTCTCCTTCTTGTAACGAAATTTCGCTGAGTTTCTCCTGAGTGGTAATCAACAAACAGCTTTGATGGGGTTCTTCTCCCCAGCGTCTGATGAATTCACCATAGCCTTCATAGCCTTCTCGGTAGATGCCCGCAAGTGTACCAATCTGTAGAATAGATTCGGCACCGTTGAGGACTATCAAACAGCGGTGTTGGCGGCAGTACTCAATTAGTTGGGAGATACGCTCCTTGGCAGTTTGACAACTAGGGAGTGGGTTTGACCCCTCGGCGGTTTCATATCCTACAGTTTCTAGGGGCCCAGATAAAGATTGGAGCAGTGCTGCTAGGATATCCTCTAACCGGGGTGCCTGACTTAAGGAACGCCATACCACATACTTGAACTGATCCTGAATTTGTTTAGCCAGCTTCACTGACAAGGTGGTTTTACCAATCCCTGCCATACCCTGTAGTGCCACCAATCGGCAACGATCCTTAACAATCCATGTTTCTAACTGGCGTAGTTCTTCAGTGCGACCATAGAAAACAGAAACATCTGGTGCCTCACCCCAATCCATGTGCTTGGGGTTTGAGGATTGGACAGTAGAGATAGGGGTATAGCTTCTGCAGTTAGAGGAGATATCCTGGGTTTCTATATGAGTCTGATAGCGATTGACCAGCAGCTGTTGCAGTTTGGTTAGCTTTACAGGCCCTGTCCCTGATATAGGAAACTTTTTGTAGACCTCGCTGAGTCTTTTGCGCACTGCATGTTCACTAATGTCGAGGGTTTTTGCGATCGCGTTTGTCGATTGACCCTCCATCGCCAAAGCCACAACCTCCAGCTCGGCTTTAGATACACCGTGTTCATTTGCGATCGCTTTTAGAAAGTCATAGGGAATCACAATTGCACGCTCATACTCATAGAAACCTGATAGTTCATTGTAAATCCTCTTTCTGAGAACTGCTTGCCATTTTGGTCATTAATATGAGTTTTACCTGCCAGTTGTGTCCCGATCAATTCAAACCCATCTCTGGCTGAAAGACTTTGTCAAACCCCTATGGTTGAGGCATTTGCTGCCGGTTTGTGTTTCTTAAATCCATCACAGATGTAAGTCTGTTGGTCAGACGCTCCTCAAAAACTATGGCTAGGGATATCAACGAGGAGGGGTAACTTCAGTCATCATAGGAAGAACCTGAGTTCGACCTAACGCTGAAAGCCTTAATCTATCCTAGTCTCTGAAAGCCTGTATCCCTGCGGTGCGACCCTAGGGCGCGAGCAATCCCTCGCGCCCTAGGAGGCGCGCACCGTGATTGTTTCGTGGAGTGTACCCTGATCTCGAACTCACGTGAAGAGGGGACTCACAACCGACCTAGAATGGCTTGCTGTGTACTACCAGTTCTACTTCCCGTTAAATACTCACTCTGCTAAAATTCATTGTTATGAATTTTAACCTGAGTTCAACGTAACGCTGAAAGCCTTAATATACCCTAGTTGTCCAAAGCTTGTATCCCTTACTGTTTCGTGGAGCGATCGCTTATATCGAACTCAGGTTGAGCAGGTTTTTTGTTGCCCTTCACCACTGACTAATGACTGTGGATTTGATCTAAGTAAACAGATCTGTGATCAGCCAATGTTCTGGGCACAATTGACCCTGGCAAACCTTATAGACCTGGCCATTAACTGCTACAAACCGATTTCCCTTGACAGTAATGATGGTAATTTTCCAATTAATGGTGCAATGCGGAGGCGAAAATAGCGGTAAATACAGCCGAGGTTTAGTACAACAATAGATTGGCGGATGAATCTCAAAGAACCCGCCATTAATCGATTAATCAAGCAGCAAAATGGTTCAACGATTACTATCTAGTATCGGTTTCACCACCAAAAAGCCAGCACCAAATGCGCTCAAGACAATTCCCAAGATAGCTATAACCAACACCCAGCCATTGACATATGAGACTGCCTCTGGCTGCGAACTTCGCAGGGAGCGATTGTTTTCTTGTTCAATCACTAAAGTTTCTCGATAGGAAGAGGTAGGGGTTTGAGGTTTCCTCTGAGGTGGGGAAAATTCACCCCCTGGGATAGTTGTAGAGGTGCGCTGGGGTGGAATTGGTGGAGCTTGACGGGGTTCCGGCGGCTTTACTGGCTGAGGTCGATGGACTTCAGCTGGACTCACTGGTTCTAAGGAATTGATCACCTGCTGTAGATGCAGAGCTGAATTAATAACTTTTTTAACTTCCTGTCGCAGCTGCTGGTGTTGTTTAACTAAATGCTGATTTTGAGAATGGAGAGAGTCCAACATCGCCTGTGTTGCTTGCAACTCAGCTGCTAGTTCCCGGTAGACAGAAATTGGTACTGATGGACAGTATGTATTCGATTTGTTTGCCGATGTTGAACTAGGGTAACGATCGCTACTGGATTTGGGCATAGGGGGGTTGGTTCGGTGATTAGAAGTCATAAGTATAGCTAAACTTCATCCAAGGCAAGAATAGTTGAAATTTTAATCTGTGGGCAGCCCTTGTTGGCTAAAAGCTAGGGAGATAGTCAAAAAAAACTCCCGCTCCATAGTCTGGCTGACTATTGATAGTGATAACCGAAAAAAGTTTCCCATGGGTTCAGGCTCAGGAGCAATCTCTAGGGAAGTTTTCACGCCTATTAGTAAAATCAGCAATTACCAAGGGGACCGACAATAGTCTTGCCTTGGCTATAGGTTGCTTTGCTTTACTTCCATGCCATTTGGTTTCCGTCAGTTTTTTTCTACTCCTTTGGTCCTCTAGGAAAACGACGCCGTTGCAGGAATTCTGGAATATCTAATCCTGGTCTACTCTTAGGCTCAACCTTGGGAGTAGGGGGCATCGGTGTAGGAGCAATCGGTCGCCGATTCAGGGGAGTTTCCACAGATTTAGGTGCAGACTGGGCTTCTCCGGTAAATCCAGTAGCAATCACAGTAATTCTAATTTCACCCTGGAGCTTATCATCAATTACTGCTCCAAAGATGATATTGGCATTGGGATCAACCACTTCATAAACAGTTTCTGCTGCTGAATTCACTTCATGGAGGGTCAGATCACTGCCACCAGTAATATTTAAAACTACCCCTCTAGCCCCTTCAATAGAAGACTCCAGCAGAGGAGAAGAAATGGCGGCTACTGCTGCCTCTCTGGCTCGGGATTTTCCAGAACCCATCCCGATGCCCATCAGAGCCGAACCAGCATCTGCCATCACCGCTCGCACATCGGCAAAATCCACATTCACCAAGCCAGGAATAGTAATAATATCAGAGATCCCTTGTACCCCCTGACGTAGGATATCATCAGCTACTTTAAATGCTTCTTGAACAGGAGTCTGTTCTGAAATCACTGACAAGAGTTTATTATTGGGAATAACAATTAGGGTATCGACTCGACTCCCCAGAGCGGCAATTCCTTCCTCGGCTTGGGAAGTACGGCGGCGTCCTTCAAAGGTAAATGGACGAGTGACCACTCCCACAGTTAAAGCACCCATCTCTTTAGCGACTTCTGCTACAATCGGGGCAGCTCCTGTGCCAGTACCACCCCCCATCCCAGCAGTAATGAAAACCAAGTCAGTGTCTTCGAGAGCCTGGGCAATTTCCTCCCGGGATTCTTCTGCGGCTTTTTGACCAATGGCTGGGTTCCCTCCTGCTCCCAACCCTCGGGTCAACTTCTGCCCCATTTGTAAGCGTTGGGGGGCTGATGATTGGGCTAGTGCTTGAGCATCTGTGTTAATTGACCAGAACTCTACTCCACTGACATCACTGGCAATCATGCGGTTAACTGCGTTACCACCACCCCCGCCAACACCAATGACCTTGATTTTTGCAACGCTACCTGGCACGATATTGTCACTCCTAGTTTCTTCCCTGGGTATGCGATTAGAATCATAAGTTTGACCGAATTGTAATACAGAGTTACTAAAAGGATGTGTATTGTCGGATCCTAATGACAGATCTGCTTCTGCGATGATTTTAGAACTTTGAGCAGCAAGCCCTAGTTTACTATTAAGCGTCATTGCAACAGGTGAGGGTAAGTGTTTATCTTTATCTTTATAAGTTATATGTAGCAGTCTGAGTTAACTATAGAGTAAGTTGATTGAAAAACCAAAGACCCTGGCAACGGCTGGCTCTATACCCGATAACTGACCTGAAACAAAACAATGGTTCTGGAAATATCACCTCGGCTTAGCCGTCAGAGTAGGGCTAATCACCTGTCTGACCTTCTTCGTTATCCTTATTTAACTCCCGATTGCACACTGTCATGGTCTGTCATCATTTGAATAGATGGTAAGTCTGGGTTTTGGAGGTCAATGTAAGCTATTTTGCTCTTTTGTGTGCGCTTCGGCAATTCTCGCATCTGATCTAGAACTCTCAGTTGCGTGGGGAAGCGTTCAGTGTAAGGACCTAAATGTACATTTCCTAACTCGGTCTTCAGAATTAAGTTGGCTGGATTTCGCCAATCGATCTCGAAAACTTTTACAGCCGACTGACTCACAGCTTGATAAACATCGAACCAGTAAGGGCGATAAACGGAATTTTGACCAATCACTTTCAACTTCGGCAACTGCAGGTTGGCCGAGAGTGGTTCGTAACTGCTCTTGGGGCTCCAGATCCCGTGCTCATCGACTAAACCCAAGGTTGGGGTAGAGTTTTTAGTTTTTCTGGTTTGGAGCTTACTCTGCTCAGCAATAGCCACTGGTTGACGCTCTCTAACTTGTATTGTCAATCCTGGTGGTATTAGTTGACGGCTAACTAGAGCCGAAGCAATAGGAGCTTCAGACTCCAGAAACTCGGCAAGGACTTGGGGTTGTACTTGCAGTAAAGACTGGGGATAGGATACAGGCAGCAGGGAGCGAATCGCTTCAGCAGAAAGCCAATAATTCCCTTGAATCTCGATTTGTTCTGGGTGACGAATCATCCAATCTGGTAAAGTTATTGCCCAGAGTAAACTTCCAGCAATACCGCCCACCAAAAGTGTACGCCAAATCTTTTGAGAAAATTTAATCCGGCGTGTCCGTCGCAGTTGTTTGCGTCGATTAGACAATTGTGATTGAGAGACTGATGCGATGTTGGTCATCTACTACCGATCAATCGACAGAGTACATTTATGACTTGAAGTAAGCCTGACAATTGGCGCGTGGGCATTTGCGCTGCGGCGCGATCGCTTCACGCCAATCTACCCAAAAATCTGGGTAACGACAAGGTTTAAACTTTGCAATTCCTGACTGAGCACCAAATACTTGTTTTAATTTAACCACTACTAGGTTCCCACGTTTTATACTTAACAGGTTGCATCAGTCTGATGGGAAAAGGCATTGGTGCCTAATCAGTCCTCTATAGTTAACTCATCCCACGACTAAGGTACGTGGGATGGGTCAGTGATTAATGATTAGTCTTTTACAAAAGACTAATCACTGGCGACGCTTTCTATATCACCCTGTTAAAGGAGTGGGCTTTATAACCGCCTTCTGTAAACCATAACCATCACCACAGGGAGTGGGAGGTTCATTTATGGAACTGCATCTACCAAGATTTTTCAAAGCGTGTAACCCAGCTAAAACCTTAGATATGGGGAATCCAGAAGACCATCCATACTATATCGATTTTTCCGCTGTCAGGGGAGGAAAGATTATCGAAGCTTTAGGACGAACCATTACCCGTCTGTCACCAGATGAACCTACCTGTCAATTGTTTACTGGTCACATTGGCTGTGGTAAGTCTACTGAGTTGTTAAGACTTAAAGCCGAGTTGGAAAAGCAGCAATTTCATGTTGTTTATTTTGAGTCCTCTCAAGACCTAGACATGGTGGATGTTGATGTCAGTGACATTTTACTCAGCATCGCTAGGTCAGTCTGTGAAAGCCTAGAAGCGATCAGCATACAGCTCAAACCCAGTTACTTTAGTAAATTATTTAATGAAATCAAAGACTTTTTGCAAACTCCTATTGAGTTTTCAACAGAAGCCGAATTTTCGGTAGGCATTGCCAAGATTACAGCCAGAAGTAAAGACAGTCCTCAGCAACGCCAACTGCTACGACAGCATCTAGAACCCCGCACCCAAAGCATTTTGAATGCCATCAACGAAGAAATTTTACAATCAGCGATTCAGCAGCTGAAATTGCTTGGCAAAAAGGGTTTGGTGGTGATTATTGATAATCTTGACCGAGTTGATAATCGCTCCATGGCTTCAGGTCGCTCCCAGCCAGAGTATCTCTTTATCGACCGTGGTACTCAGTTAAGGCGTTTGAACTGCCATGTGGTTTACACTCTACCCTTATCCTTAATGTTTTCCAACGAGTATGAAACTCTCAAAAATCGAGTCGGTGGTGGTGTAGCTCCCAAAATTTTGCCCATGGTGCCCATACAGTTACGGGATGGTCGTGACTATCCAGAAGGTATGGCACTGCTGCGACAGCTCTTGCTAGCCCGAGCTTTTCCAATGGTTGATCCTCAACAGCGGCTAACTCTTATTCCACTAGTATTTGATAGCCCAGAAACCCTCGACCGGATGTGTCGGATTAGTGGGGGTCATGTCCGTAACTTGTTAGGGTTGCTGTATAACTGTTTGCAACAGGAAGACCCGCCCTTTTCCAGGAGTTGTTTAGAGCGTGTGATTAAGGGATACCGAGATGATTTGACTCTGGCTGTTGAAGAGGAAGAGTGGAAGTTGCTATCTCAAGTCGTGCAACAGCAGTCCGTCAAGGGGGAACAAGAATATCAAACCCTGTTGCGCAGTATGTTTGTCTATGAATACCAAGATGAACAAGGGCGCTGGTTTGGGATCAACCCAGCGTTAGCAGAAACAGAAAAGTTTCGCTCTCTAGCTCTTTAACAAAGCTAAAATCCCTTGGAAGCCAAGGGATTTTGCCAGAGAAGGGGGTGTAGGGTCTAGGGTTCAGCGTGCAAGGTGTGAGGTGTTCTATAAAATTAAGCGAGACTATTGACCTACAAATTAAAACTCAACAGGTGCGCTTGACCTATTAAGAATTAAATTCTTAATAGGTCAAGCGCACCTATGGAATTTATAAGTTTGCTAAGAACGCTTTTGCCCATCATCTTGTTACCTGAGCTGTTAATCACCCTTTTCCTTTTGATGGAGAACTTTCTCTAAAAGCTTGGTATCACATTAGTTTAGCCTTCAAGTTCACCCCGGTCAGGTCAGGTACATCCCCTCATCTAGAACCTACCACCTACGACCTACTACTTGGCTCAAAAGGACAAATTTTGTCCCTGATTGAGTTAAAAACCGATCTATTGACACTCCCCGCCCTATAAGAGCGGGGATTCTTAGTTCATCGACATGCCTTGTCTTGATGCAAAGCGCGAGTGGGGGAAACCACGGCAGTCGCTCATGGGGGAGACCACGGCAGTCGCTCATGGGGGGAACCCCCAAGACCGCGCTGCCTCCCCAAGACCGCGCTGCCTCCCCAAGACCGCGCTGCATCGCTAAAATTAGTTATCCAGCAAAGGCAATATTTAAGCCCAATATCCGTTTAAAAACCAAATACCTAGCCTAATTTAACTAACCGAGCGTGGGCTGATCTCCCTAAGCGTTGAGTTTTCTCAGTTTCCGTGTGCCGGAGACGAAACCTTATCAGAGGGTCGCCTTTATGGTTAGTCGGCTATGGGTAAAAGGGTTAAAACTTTGCCGATTTTGGCTCCACTCTTCTTACGGTAACTTCTAACCCCACGGTACTTTTTATTTTTCAAGGTTTGCTTTACTGGTTTTCGGTATCCGCGCTTGATCCATACGTTTTTAATGAGGTTTTTCGCGCCTCATGTACTAGCATCGCAAAACGCTCGTAGGTTTTATGACAGTACCGACGAATCCTGTCTGTGCTAGGCTACATCCTAATTATAGCAAAAGAATCGTGCATCCGCCGAACGAAGGACGGGGCTTGAGACCCACATTTTTGGTCAAAACTTGGGCAGTAACTCTAGCTGTAGGGACTGACGCGCGCCCCTACAGCTAGAGTTTGGTGACCAGTTTTGCGGAAATCCTGATAGTTTAACTGTTTTACCTATTTTCGTCTAGGAAGTTAGAAAGGCGTTTGTATCTGGGTTGTAAACACATGTATTGCAGAAATTGGCTGGCATACAAGAGGCAAAAGGCAAGAGCAGAAAGAGCTCCGGAGTTTTATTGGACAATAAAAAAAGACCATACAGGTTTACCTCTTATTTATAAACCCTATAGTTCCACCCCACTATAAAAAATTAAAAATTCCGGGAAATCACTGATATCGACGCTATGTAATTGAGGCTCAATAAGTGAATTTATCATTGCTATTCAGTATTTCAATTAACTATATTTATAAACTAAGTAGTAGTAATTACTGAACTATTTATCAAGGTACTTATGAAAGATGTTTTTCTTACGTAAGACCTGATTATGCTTGTTGTTTTTTATAAGTAAAAACCCATACTTACCGATAAGTTCTGATAGTAAGATTACTATCTAGATGGAAAATAACCCTAGTAATAGGTAATTTCTACCAGTAGGGGTCAAAAGGTTAGTGACATGAAGCAGCAAAATCCCCCAGAAACACTAGCCCCATACAGTGCTCACTCTCTATTAACCCTATCCCGGGCAATAATGTTCTCCCAAGGAGAATTTGCACTGATTTTGGTGCGATGCAACTACGAGTTATTTAGGAAGCAAATATGGCAGTATGTCCGAGAAATTACAGAGCTCACCATAGGTGAGCTAGTTTTTAACAAGTCTAGTCAAACTCTATTTAGTAATATCTTTACCACCCAACAGTATGGGACAACATCTGCCCTCATGGTATCGGGTCTAGAGTTAGTTGATGGCATCAACCAGGTACTACTTTCAGCTAACCAGGTGCGAGATGAATTGCCCAAATGCTTAACCTGTCCCTTAGTGGTATGGGTAACTGACAAGGGACTTCAAAAGTTGATCAGGCTTGCTCCATATCTTAAAAATTGGGCTACTACCTCGATTCGGTTTGAACTTACTATTGACCAATTACTCACTTTATGTTACAAAACGGCAGATGAAATCTTTGCCAATATTTTGGCTAAAGACTTGGGAGAGTTTTTGCCCAACAAGGTGCTTTCATTGTCTAGCGATTGCCACCGACGCCAAGAATTTGAGTGGGCATTACAGGATTTGCAATCTCGTGACATCACCATAGATTCTGTCCTACTAGCTACCAAGCACTTTATTCTAGGGCGAGATGCCTTTGAAAATGACCAGATTAATCTGGCCTTGGAGCATTATCAGCAGAGTCTAAATTTTTGGCAGCAGGATATAGGAGAATGGGGAGGCTGGTTGGGCAGTGAGGCTCCCCATTCAGATGAGCAATATTATAATAATCCGGTTAAACAGGTAAACGGATGTACAACTATCCAAGGCAGAGCTTCTAGGAAGAGAAAAGAAGGCACAAGGGAGACAGGTAAATGTTTCGAGCAACGTCTTGGGCAAACTAACCACTCAATCCCCCCCTTCTCTAATCCCCCCCTTACTCCTTCAGGTTTAGAACGGCTTGGTTTAGTGTTCCATCACATTGGCTTGTGCTATTGCCGTCAAGCCCAGTTACAAGACTCCATCGGTTGCCATCAGTGGGAGCAAGCCCAGAAAAGCTTCTGTACTGCTATTGACCTGTTTACTAAAACAGGACGCTTGGACTTGGTGGCTCAGTTAACCATAAAACTGGGAGAAGTCCTACAACACCTGGAACATTGGAAAGAATTAGAAGCTTTAGCGCTAGCGTTTTTGGCACAGCCTCACACTCAAAATAATCCAGTTCAGCTCTCTCAAGCCTATGGCTTTTTGGCAACAGTTGCCTATGAGCAATCGGATTGGAACCATGCTATAGACTTAGCCCTCACAGCTGTGCGCACTCTGGAAACATCTCAGCCGACTCTCAACCCTCAAAAGCTTTGCCATCGAGCTTCCTATCTGCTGCTAGCTGCTAGATCTGTACGCCAGCTGGGCAAGCCAAAATCTGCCATTAATTATCTTGAACAAGCCATAAACCTCAAAACTACCGAGCCCAAACCTCTACAGCAACAGCCTCAACTGTTTATGGAGCTGTTGGAGGAATTGCGTACGCTCTACTTTGAGCAAAAAGCATACCAACGAGGGTTTGAACTTAAGCAACAAAAACGCTTGATAGAACAACAGTTTAGGTTTTCTACCTTTGCTGGTATGGCTCCGTTACAGAGTGTCGGGCCAAATCGAGAAATTGATGGAACGATTACTAAGAAAGGTTTTTGTGCATCAGCCCTAGAAATCGCAGCAGCTGGACGTCAAACCGATGTCAACGGCCTGCTCGAACGCATTAGCCGCAATGACCACAAACTAACCGTGATTCATGGGACTTCTGGCGTTGGCAAGAGTTCCCTGATTAATGCTGGTTTAGTTCCTGCACTTAGCTCCAGAATTATTGGTGCTAGACAAACCTTGACAGTGGTGCAAACCGTTTACAGGAATTGGCTCGGTGAGCTGGAAAAACGTCTAGACCTTGAATTAGCAAGTACAGTAGTCTTCAAGTTTAAAGATGCCAACGTTTCACCTTTAACCGTTCAACCTACGCGAAGGGAACGCCTACGGGGAACAATCTACGCGAAGGGAACGCCTACGGCTAACAACTTACCGGACTTCAACGCCTGCAGTGAACAACCTTTAATCCTTAAACCAATTCTCGATAAGTTGTATCGGTGTTCCCAGCACAACTTATTAACCGTCCTGATTTTTGACCAGTTTGAAGAATTTTTTTTCCTTGCCACCGACTTAGAGCAACGACATCAGTTTTATAATTTTTTAGCCCAGGCTCTCAATCTCCCCTTTGTAAAAATAATCTTGTCTATGCGAGAAGATTATCTACATTACTTGTTAGAGTTTGAGCGCTTTAAGGATCTCAGTGTCATTAACAACAATATCCTAGATCAGAAGCTGCGTTATCACTTAGGTGATCTGTCCCCAGAGAATGCCAAAAACCTTATTCACTCCTTAACAGCAGTATCTCAGTTTAAGTTAGAACCTGCTCTAATCGAAGCACTGGTAAAGGATTTAGTCACCAATACGGGAGTGGTGCGCTTAATTGAGTTACAAGTCGTGGGTGCTCAGCTACAAGCAGAAAAAATTACTACCCTTGAAGGATACCGAGCTTTGGGAAATGACCCCAAGACAGTTCTAGTCGAGCAATCGCTTTCCCAAATTATTTATGATTGTGGGCCAGAGAATGAAGATGCCGTCTGGGAAGTTTTATTCTCCTTAACCGATCAACGAGGTACCCGTCCGTTGAAAACTCAAGCTGAGTTAGTACTGTCCAATTGGGACAACTCCACACTAACTCAAATCCCCTTGATTTTGGAAATTTTGGTCGGTTCCGGTTTAGTCTTCCGAGTGCCAGAAACACCACAAAACCGATATCAGCTGATTCATGATTATCTAGTTCTACCGATTCGTCAAAAATATAAGCAACGTACCCAATCTAATATTAAAGTACGGCTAAAACAAAGTGAGAGTCAACTGTTGCGGGTTCGTAAACAACGACTGCGTGCCATTGCCATTAGCACAGTGATGGCACTTTTAGCAGTGACCAATGGTGGCTTGAGATGGCGAGCCGAAGCTCAACGAATCAATGCTATGCTTAGTGCCCTGAGTGCCTCTTCAGAAGCTCTTTTCGTATCCAATAAAACCTTTGATGCTTTGCTCGAAGGGTTAAGAGCGGCAAAAAAACTACAACAGGAAGAGCAGCAATATCTACCATCTCGAACAGTAGAGGCAGATACCCGTCTACAAGTAATCACAGCTCTGTCCCAGGCAGTGTATTCAGTTTCCGAACACAATCGACTCGAAGGACATAGTGATATTGTTTCCAGCATCAGTTTTTCCCCAGATGGTAAGTTTATTGCCTCCACCAGCCGCGATAAAACGGTCAAACTGTGGCATCCTGATGGCAAGTTGATCCAAACCCTAGAAGGTCATCAAGATAGTGTAACCAGCGTATCTTTTAGTCCCGATAGTCAGTTAATTGCCTCTAGTAGCTGGGATGGCACAGTCAGACTATGGCGTCAAACTGGCGAGCTAGTCAGAATAATTACCCCTGATGCCGGTCATATATACAGTGTCAGTTTTAGTCGAGATGGGCAGATGATTGCTGCGGCTGGCAAAGATAAGAAAATTCGATTATGGACTGTTGATGGCAAATTAATTAAAACCTTTTCCGGTCACCGGGGTGTAGTGCGGTCGGTAAGCTTTAGTGGAGATGGTAATATCATTGCTTCTGCTAGTTCCGATAACACCATTAAGCTGTGGAGTCAAACCGGAAAATTGCTAAATACTCTTAAAGGACATAGCGCTCAGGTTAACTGTGTAGTATTTAGTCCAGATAGTCAGTTAATTGCCTCCGCTAGCGATGATCAAACCGTAAGGTTGTGGAGTGCCAATGGCAAGCTAATCAAAACCTTTCCCAAGCATCAGCGATGGGTTAATGGTGTTGCGTTCAGTGCTGATGGTCAGCTGATTGCCTCTGCCAGTGATGATAATACAGTGCGGCTATGGAATCGTGAAGGCACTTTAATCAACACCTTTAAGGGACACAGCGATGGGGTTAGTGCTGTCAGTTTCCGTCCTACTAAATCTTTTAGTTCTCAAGACAACCTAGCTCACAGCAAGTCCCATATCCCTCTACAACAATCCAACCCTCAAACTGACCAACTAATTCTGGCTTCAGCCAGCCATGATAAAACTATCAAGCTCTGGAGTAGTATTAATCAGTCTCACGTGATTTTAAGAGGGCATCAGGATGATGTACAGGATGTAACCTTTTCTCCAGACTCTCAACAGATTGCCACAGCTAGTAATGACAGAACTGTTAAGCTTTGGGATCGCAACGGAAACCTGCTCAAAACCTTAACAGGGCATCAAGATCGAGTCTACAGCATCAGTTTCAGTGCTGATGGTG
This sequence comes from Moorena sp. SIO3I6, assembly GCF_010672095.1. Classification (NCBI taxonomy): domain Bacteria; kingdom Bacillati; phylum Cyanobacteriota; class Cyanophyceae; order Coleofasciculales; family Coleofasciculaceae; genus Moorena; species Moorena sp. SIO3I6. The sequence goes on from NZ_JAAHHU010000002.1 coordinate 165,962, forward strand.
ACCTAATTGCCTCTGGTAGTCGAGATGGCACAGTGAAACTCTGGCATCGTAGCGGTACTTTGATTAAAACAATAAAGGGACATCAGGACTGGGTATTGAATGTTACTTTTAGTCCTGACTCGGAGCTGCTCGCATCTGCCAGTCGGGACAGGACAGTCAAAATTTGGGATCGCACTGGTAAATTGCTTCATACCCTGACTGGTCATAGTGAGCGGGTTAATGCAGTTAAGTTTAGCCAGGATAGTCAGCGATTGGCATCGGCCAGTGATGATAAAACTGTAAAGCTGTGGAGTGCTGATGGGCAACTTCTGAAAACACTACCAGGTCATCGCAATTGGGTTTTGGATCTCAGCTTCTCACCGGACAACAAGTTATTGGCAACAGCGAGCTATGATAACACAGTGAAACTCTGGCGCAAAGATGGCAGTTTACAATCAACCCTCAAAGGTCATACTGATAGTGTGGCCAAAGTCCGCTTTAGCCCCAAGGGCAAAATTTTGGCAACCAGCAGCTGGGACAACCAGGTTCAGCTATGGCGCTTCGACGACACCCTGATCAAAACCTTGAAAGCTGGTGAGCATCGCGTCACAAATCTTAGCTGGAGCCATGATGGAACAGCCTTGGCAGTGGCTAGTGAAGATGGTACAGTGGCAATCTGGAATTTGAATTTAGACGATCTGCTAGATAAAAGCTGCCACTGGCTCAGAAATTATCTCCAAAACAACCCAGAAGTCAGAGAAAGCGATCGCCAACTTTGTCAGCTGATCACAAACAGCCATATCAAATAGAATAATTAGTAGGTCTTTTGCGGTAATGTTAGACTGGGAAATGGTGAATAGGTAATCATTGAACAACTAACGATGAAAACCAATGACCACAATAATTTTCCGGAGGGGAAGTTGGGTGGGAGGAAAATTAATAATATGGGACTGATACCCCCAGCTTCCTTATCCTTAGTAAGGATAGTTGATTTCTTTAAATCCTAGCTAGATGGGATTATGGTGGTGTGGTGTGGTGGTATGATGGCGTGATTAGCTAATGAGGTTAGTATGGATAAATAAGATCCTCATGACCCTAATCAACAACACAGATGACCCCTAAAAGGCTATAGCCATAGGGGTATCTTAAAAAGGGTTAGACTACCCAAAATTGAACAAGGGGGTGTCAGTCTCAGATTGATTTGCATAGGAGCTGTCTGACATCCCCGTTCGTTAGATTTAGCTTAGCTCCTTTGCATTAGTTTCCCGACCTTAAGCGAAAGGATTATGGTAATTACAAAACGTGGCCTGGTTCTTGGTGCGACAGCAGTAGTCCTAACAACTGTAGCAGTTACAGGAGCTGGTCTTCATCTATCTCAAAGTCAGGCTTTCTTTCGCGAGAGTCCTAAGGAGCTAGTTGATGAAGTTTGGCAAATTATTAACCGTAGGTATGTAGATGCTACCTTCAACCAGGTTGATTGGGAAGAAGTTCGCCAAGATTATCTGAATCGCTCTTACACCAGCAAGGAACAAGCCTACAAGGCAATCCGGGAAATGCTAGAGCCCTTGGACGATCCTTACACCCGGTTTATGGATCCCGAAGAGTTCAAGAATATGCAGATTGATACATCTGGGGAATTAACTGGTGTAGGTATTCAGATTGCCCTGGATGAAGAAACAAAAAAGTTGATGGTGATTTCCCCTATTGAGGATACCCCAGCTTTTAAAGCGGGAATCCTGGCGAAGGATATCATTATCAAAATTGATGGCAAGAGTACCGAAGGTATGGATGTCAACGATGCAGTACAACTGATCCGAGGCAAGCCAGGTACTTCCGTGACTTTGACCATTCAGCGAGGCCAAAAGGTAGTTGACTATCCGATTACACGAGCTAGGATTGAAATCCACCCTGTAAAGTATAGCTATCGGGAAACTTCAGATGGTTATGGCATCGGCTACATTCGCCTTTCTCAATTTAGTGCTAACGCGGCCAAGGAGATGGGCGAAGCAATCCGAAAGTTAGAAGATCAGAAGGTGAGTGGCTATGTTTTAGATCTCCGCTCTAACCCTGGTGGGCTACTTTATGCCAGCATTGAAATTGCTAGGATGTGGTTTGATTCCGGTACGATTGTCTCAACAGTTAACCGCATCGGCAAAGCCGAATACCAGAAAGCAATTAATCGCTCTCTGACCGATAAACCATTAGTGGTACTGGTGGATGGTGGTTCAGCCAGTGCTAGCGAAATTCTTTCGGGTGCTTTACAAGACAATCAACGTGCCATCTTGGTAGGAACTAAGACTTTTGGTAAGGGCTTAGTCCAATCCGTGCGAGGGCTTGGAGATGGCTCAGGTCTGGCAGTAACCATTGCTAAGTACCTTACCCCTAGTGGTCGCGATATCAATAAGTCCGGAATTGAACCAGATATTGTGTTTGAGCTTTCGGATGAACAGCGTAAAGACTTGCAGAAAAATCGTGAAAAAGTTGGCACCTTGGAAGATGCTCAGTATGCCAAAGCGTTTCAGATTTTGATGCAGGAAATTGCTGCCAAACAAGGCTCAAGGGCAGAAGGTAAAGCTCGTTAAGCCTTAAACCTTTCACTGATTGAGAGTGGGTCGAATGTGGCAAGAGATGGGAGATTTTATGTTAGCAATTCTCCCAACTATTTCTAATTGATAATTGTTAATTGGTAACGAGTAATTGGTAACGAGTAATTGGTAATTGCCAAACGCAATATGGTTATAAGTTAAAATGTAATTAAGTTAAGATATCTTACTGATATGAGGTTAACCTTCCCCTTTCCCTTTCAAGCAAAGTATGATGTTCTAAGTCCATGTAGTAGTGATAGACTTGGTAAGTGATCGGGCTTTCCAAGTAGTTTATCCCGATAAAAATTTTGCTATTCCGGACTTACTATACATTGAGTCAGCATTTTTTGGATTAAGCGGTCTTTTTGATAATTGAGACCGTTTTTTTTGTACCACAAGTCAGAATAATTACCAAATCATGAGGATCCTAGCCCGGTTACCCGTCAGATAAATCTCCTTTAAATTTCCTTAGTGACGAAAAAGTAGAGACGTAGCATGCTAAATCTCTAATGAACCAACGATCAGCACTAGTCGAGTTGAATACAACTGCTGGAGACTGCGGAGCACTTGGGAAGAGCGATCGCTATTGCCAAAAATCTGTGCCACCTAATCAGAGCCAGGGCTTTTAAACTGAATAAATATAACCAACTAATAATAGTTCGTTTATGAATAAGTGATATTTCTATAGTAAGCCTCCATACAAATGACCCCTAAAAACTGATAAAAAATTTACGAATACTTCACGCTAAAGCTGGTATGATATATACTCAGTCGTGTCACTAAATAGGGATAATAGAAGTAAAGTTGTCGAAGACGTACAACTGTTAACAAAAAAGCTAAGTAAGAGAGGCGTGAGCAATGGCAACTACGACCATTTCCCAACGTGACCTTTCAGCTCTCAGTGCAGAGGACGTTGCCAAGTTGGCTGCACGTCTAGAGCTGGATGATTACTCTGGCGCATTTGAAGGACTCAAAGATTGGCATCTGCTGCGGGCACTGGCCTTTCAGCGTCCAGAGTTAGCAGAACCCTATATCTACTTACTGGACATGGAAGCTTACGACGAGGCGTGAATAAGGGTAGAAAAGTTTTAATTGGTGTATGTGGGGGCATCGCTGCCTATAAAGTTTGTGAGGTTGTTTCTACCCTATTTAAGGGGGTTGCTGAAGTAAGGGTAATTCTAACCCAGGGAGCTGAAAAATTTATCACTCCTTTGACTCTTAGTACCCTCTCTCGCTATCCAGCTTATACGGACAACGTATTCTGGCAAGCAAAGCACGAACGCCCGGTGCATATTGAATTAGGGGAATGGGCAGAAGTATTGGTGATTGCTCCTCTGACGGCTAATACCCTAGGTAAGTTGGCTTATGGTTTAGCCGATAACTTACTAACCAATACGGTTCTAGCGTCTAGTTGCCCTATTTTGTTGGCACCAGCGATGAATACAGATATGTGGAAGCAGCAGTCAGTGCAACGAAATTGGCAACAGCTGTTAAGTGACCCCAGGTATCATAGTGTTGGTCCAACAGCAGGACGGTTAGCATGCGATCGCATTGGTGCAGGACGGATGGCAGAACCAGAGGAGATAATCGCCTCTATCCAATCCCTGCTGTACACTGGTGGCAAACGAGACTTAACCGGTAAACAAGTCTTAATCAGTACTGGTGGCACTCGGGAATATATAGATCCAGTACGCTTTATCGGGAATCCTGCCACAGGCAAGATGGGACTAGCCCTAGCCCAAGCTGCCAGAAATAGGGGAGCAATTGTCACCCTAGTTCATGGACCAGCTACTTGGGAAGCACCGATGGGTATCCGGACAATTCCAGTAGTGAGTGCTACTGAGATGCATCGGGCGATGCTAGCAGATTTTGCCAATGCTGATTTGATTGTGATGGCAGCAGCAGTAGCAGATATAACCCCTGGAATCTACCAGGAGATGAAGATACCGAAGCATGGACTTCCTGCTGCTCTACCTTTAAAACCAGTGCCAGATATCCTAGCTGAATTGGGACGACTGAAACAGCCCAATCAGTACTTAGTTGGATTTGCTGCACAAACTGGAGATATTATCAAGCCTGCGTTACAAAAATTAAACAAGAAACGATTGGATGCCATCGTAGCTAACCCAGTTGACAAACCAAATGCTGGTTTTGGCAGTGATACCAACCAAGCAATTTTGATTGATAACAGAGGACGCCATCAACAGATTAATCGCTGCACTAAATTAGAGTTAGCTCACCATTTATTTGATTTTATCCAAAATCCTCCGGAAGGTAATAGTAATGTAAAGTATCAAATAATTACTAGATAAATAGGCTGTTTATAAGTCCTTGAAATTAACCGTAAACCAACTAATTAGCTCAAGGTTTCCACTAACTTAGCTACTCGTTCTTTAATTTCATCTCGGACACGGCGAAACGTCTCTAGTGGTTGCCCATCAGGATCATCGAGCTGCCAATCTTCAAACACATCTCGTAATACCCAGGCTTCTGGTAAATTAACACCACAGCCGCACAAGGAAAATACAGCATCATAGTCTTCAGCCTTGAAATCGTTTAAAGGATTAGAGGTCTGGTCAGTAATATCTATATTAATTTCATCCATGACTTGAATTGCCGTAGGATGAACTCGACTTGCTTCTAGTCCAGAACTAGTAACAGAAATCTTTCCTTGTCCTAAGGTTCTAGCAAACCCCTCTGCCATTTGAGAGCGGCAGGAATTTCTTTTACAAACAAACATGATTTGTTTCATAGTTATTTTTTTTGTTAGTTGTTATTTGTTAGTTTTTAGCTTAAATTTTATACATTTAAACTGTATATTATTGAAATTAACTAAAAAAAATAGAATCCACTCCTCTTTTGCCTATTGCCTATTGCCTATTGCCTATTGCCTATTGCCTATTGCCTTGCTAAAACCCATTTTAAATGCGTTTTAGCTTAGCTATGCTTTTACTGAATATCCCGAAATCCATGGGAAAGTTGCCGATAAGCAATCACGGCTAATTGCGCTCCTACAATTGGGGCAACCCAATAAATCCATTGATGTTGCCAAATCCCAGCTACTAAGGCTGGCCCTAATGAACGGGCTGGATTCATGCTGGCACCGGTAATTGGTCCGAAGCAAGCTGCTTCTAATGCTACGGTTAAGCCAATAGCCAAACCAGCAAAGCCAATGGGAGCACGGCGGTCGAGACCAGAGCCTAAGATCACAAACATTAAGATAAAGGTGAGTACTACTTCCAGCACTAAGGATTGAAACCAGTTCCCTTGTAGAGGCAGAGTTGCCCCGAGCTCAGCAACATACCCCAGTGTCAGCAACAGTAATGTTGAAGCAGCGATCGCACCAATGCATTGAGCCAGGATATAAGGTAACACCTTGCGAGCGGGAAAAAAGCCACTAGCCCAAAAAGCAAGAGTCACAGCTGGGTTAATATGGGCATCGCTAATATGTCCTGTGGCATAGATTAAAGCAGCGACCACTGCTCCAAAAACAAAACTGACGCCCAGATGAGTTAAGGCTCCCCTAGTGATGTGATTCACCATGACAGCACCAGTGCCAACAAAGACTAGGATAAATGTAGCCATGCCCTCAGTTACTGCCTCTCGCCAGCAATGGGATATTAAGGACCAGAGAGTTTGTTTGGGTATCAGTTTGCGGATTCTCATTTAATGGTGATCTAAATTTAGCCACAGCAGGAGGATTTAACAGGAACTTCCAGGACAACTATTCCCTGGTAAATCTCGGCAGATACTAGCAAAAGCTATAAGTGTATCCATCTTTTCGGTATATTGCCGATATATCTTGAGGTTTGCAACTTTTGTAGCCCTTGGTTCCTAACGGGGTAAATCCAAAGCTTCCTTTGCTTCTAGGGGTGACTTTGCCTATTCCTAGTAGAGGATGCTGGGCTATGTCCCCAGTAACCCAGCCTTTGATTGGTTTTAATGGATTGTGTCTGATGGGGTAACCGTATTTGTTAAGTGCTGCTTTCTGTCTCCCTCCGGGTCCCTTGCAAGTGACTAACAGCGGCTGAGAGGTTCTCAACACTAAGGTCTCAATATCCCCAACACAAGCGGCATCAATCCAGTGCTGCTTAGGTAGTTCTAATCTAGTCCGGTTGTATTTGGTTTGCGCTCCCGTTCCGGTGACCACAACCTTGATTAATTGAAGTACCTTAACTAACTTGTTCCGAGTTGCATTTACTGCTGTTGCATCTTTTAATGGCTGCTTAGCTTTAGATTTGATTTTTTGCAGTAGACTTGGCTTCTTTTTTAAGAAGTCTTCTATAGGCTTGTTACCTTTGCGTTGATTACACTTTTTACAAGCCAAACAAAGATTACTTACGCGATCGCTTCCACCAAGTGACCTTGGGTGAATGTGTTCGATTTGCAATGGAACGGATTGCTTACCACAGTAAGTGCATTCTCTTCCCCATTTTTCAAGTAAGTACTCTCTAACCTCATATCCGGCTAACTCTCCTTGCTGGTACTGAATGCCACTGATTTCAGGATTTTGCATTTTTTGGGTGTCAAACTTAACCCTTTCGACCCAAATCTCATTGACTGGGCAGAATTTAATCAATCGTTTTACCCAAGTCTGAATAGTCAAAATCCTGTGTTCTAGACTAGGTGGAAGCCATCCCTCTGGACGCTTACGGTTAAGGAATCTGGGTTTCCTGTAGCGGGTGTTGCGGTTACGTCTCCTACGCCTTACAGCGCTTCTAGACTCTAGTTTTTTCTTAATTAATCCTCCTCTGTGCTCTAATTCCATTCCCCAAATAACTTGGTTGTTTTGGACTAGGGCAAATCCAGTTACCTTACTACCAGGGTCAATCTTTATTTGACAAGGTGAGATGGTTGGATTATTGATCGCAGTCTTTAAGATGATTGTGAACGGGTACATCCTAAAAACGGCAGCCTTACCTTTGTTTAATAACCGGCGAGCTTTCTTTGGTGGAATAGGGTTTAATGGTTGCTTGTTTGTGTCAATAACGAATACGTAATTCTGCATGATTAGTGCAACTCAATTCGGTAATGTGTTCCTCGACAATGTTGGAATGGCTTGTCATGCTAACCACACATTTTGCCTTTTCTTAATAGTTAGCGATAGAGCCGGGAGCTGGAGGTCACCCTCGGGTATCCTGACCAGACCAACGTAGGAAACTAATCCTTAGTCTGCATCTTCGCTAGGCAATCCCAGAGTTTACCGGGAATTGCCAGGCTTTAACGAAGAGTAGCTCAATCACTGCCAGGCGCAGGGGATCGGAAAGAGCATGGAAGCCAGCGAGGATAGTAGTGGAGTCTGGAGGAGAAGTGGCTTGCATCAATTTTTATTGAATTATTCTGTGGGTTGGACATCGATAAATTTAAGTAATCGCACTTTTGGTTCAGATAGATTACTATACTTTTTCGCTTTGTCTTCTATTATCTTCAGTTGTCCTAGTGCTTTGCTACAAGAGAAACCAAATTGAGCTTTGACGCGATCACTACCATCCTGAAGCGCAGTCCGAGATAGTGCCACAAATTCCGAAAGGGAATAGTCTTGCTCAGCATTAAAATATTTCTTGACCACTAGAGAAGGGGAATAGCAAAGTTCTTGATTACCATCAGGCCATTCAATTTGAAAGTTAGTTTCAGGCATTTTTTTATCTTATTCGATTTTATATTTAGTTTTTTTTAGTTATAGCAGTCGAAGTAAAGCTTAAGACATCTTCTGCTCCCTGCTCCGAAGTCCCTGCTCCCTTTCAACTAAAAGACTATGTCCTCAACTATACTTCCCTTGCTATAACTAATTATAACGATAAATTTTAACAAACACTCGCTGTCCACTCAACGACTAACCTCTGCTTCTTTATACTTTTTAAAATACTCTTTCGAGCATTAACAGCCACTAATTTTAATCAGATTTACAAAAAGTATAAACTTCAGTTTATGGCAATATTTATCAGTCAACCAGATCCCGTATAATTGCAATCTATTGCAGACAGATAAGGTTTAGGGAACCCATGTAGCGGTCGCGATTATCGGTAATTAGTGGTATCGATAACACTAGCAATCTTCAAAAGTCTTTAACAAACTCTGAAACAATCTCATCCCATCGATATTGCCTAACATCGGATCAGCTGCTCGTTCTGGATGGGGCATCATACCCAAAATTTTGCCAGTGGTATCACAAATTCCGGCAATGTTATTCAGGGAACCATTGGGATTACCTGTTGTCTCTATCTCTCCTGAAACAGTAGCGTAACGAAACAATACCTGACCATTATCTTCGAGAGCTTTGAGAGTTTCAGCATCAGCGTAGTAGCGCCCTTCACCATGGGCAATAGGTAGACTTATAATTTCTCCTGGGTGATAAGCTGTAGTCCAATGTAAATCAGTGCGCTCTACTTTAACTGGAACGCGATCGCAAATAAAATGTAAGTCCCGATTTCTGACTAATGCCCCTGGTAACAGCCCCATTTCCGTCAGCATCTGGAAACCATTACAAATGCCTAGGACAAATTTACCCTGTTTAGCATGGTCTACCACCATTGGCATGACTGGAGAAAACCGGGCAATTGCGCCACAGCGCAGGTAATCCCCATAGCTAAAGCCCCCAGGGAGTACCACCACATCTAAGTCAGAAATATCGGTTTCTTGATGCCAAACCATCCTGGTTGGACATTGGAGTAAGCTAGTTGTAACATAGGCCAAATCGCGATCGCAGTTTGACCCAGGAAAGACCACCACCCCAAATTTCATGCTTCCACTCCTAGTTGTGCTGACATCTCAACCAATTCAAAGCGATAATTTTCAATAACTGGGTTGGCTAACAGCTGGTCACAGATCTGATTCAATTGCTCTTGCGCCATATCTTCATTAGCAGCACTCAGGCTAAGTTCGATATATTTACCAATACGCACCTGTTCTACACTCTCGTAGCCTAGCTGCTTCAGTCCTGACTCAACAGCTACACCGGCTGGATCCAATACCGAGTTTCTAAGTGTAACATAAATATAAGCCTGATATTTGTTAATCACAACTCTCCCCTTTCAATATATAATGATAATGGATATAATATCAAGGATGAACGATCAAGGATTAAAAAATTCTATCAATTAGGTTACTGATAGGTTACTGAGCAATATTTTTTGAGCTAGTATTTTTTCAGCTAGTATTTTTTTTAGCTGCCACAGCGTGTAACCAGCCCTAGCCTAATCCTGGGATTTGGGCACAGCCGCGCTCACTATTGCTGATGATCCGTTGATCATTCATCCTTCTTTACAGTTTGAACCAACAAGCACGATTAACATCAAAAAAATAGGATATTAAAGAAAGATTAATGAAAGGCCAACGCACCCGCTCCCAAGAGCGAATTCTGAAACTGCTCACAAGCTTGAATCGGGCTATGTCGGCCCAAGATCTTTATGTAGAGCTGCGCAAACGTAAGCAATCTATGGGTTTAGCTACAGTTTACCGCGCTTTGGATGCTTTAAAACTAGAAGGAATGGTGCAAGTCCGGACTCTTGGTAGTGGAGAATCCCTCTACAGTGGTGTACAAAATGATCAACATCACCTCACTTGTCTCAATTGTGACATGTCTATTCCCATGGAAGAATGTCCCATACCTCAATTACAGAAGAAGTTGCAAGATTCTTATCAATTCACGATTTTTTACCATACCTTGGAGTTTTTCGGATTATGTGAACAGTGTTCTGTAACTAAGGCTACAGAATCTCAAGAGCCATAATGATATAATACCACAATCACCTAATACAGCCGTGCTAACAGAAGCTTGGTGATGCTGGCTTAGCGGCTTAGCTAGCCAAAGACACGATCCGAGTACAATGTACAATGGAAAATTGCACAGAACTTAAGTGTCGTCTACATCATAAAAAGGTTAAAAAATGGTGATAAGCACTTTAGAGGGATAGTCTCAATTGGCTTTTGCACGGCTTTCAGCCTCCAAAGTGCTAACTAATTTTAATAGGTGCTTGTGTTATGGCTAATATCAGGGAAGTTGTACAAAAAGCGCTCAAAACTGGCTATTTGAGTGTAACAGAAGAAGATAAGCTACGGCAGCTTCTAACTAGAAAATATCCACTGGAAGACTTAAATGCCTTCATGAAACTGCAGCTAGCTGTGATGAATGGTAATGTTAAGCAAGAATCTCGTGAGATGTTCTGTTCCAAGCAACTTTCTCAAGGGATATAGGTATCCTTTGGTTATCCTACTGCCAACGGGTTCAAACTGCTTTGGCTAAAACCGCTTTCAATAGATTCCTATATCCCTTGGCTGTCTTAACAGCTCTGGGTTTGCTTGATGGGAAGATTTTTTAGTTTAAGACATAAGCCCCACCTAAACGGTGATACCCGTCTAGGTATGGCTAATTGAAGCTGAACTTCACCTTTGATTCACATTCATACCTAGGGAATTAGGGTTAACCTTGTCGCCATCACCGACAATCGAACGCATCCCTTCAATGGTTGCCGGAATGCTGCGAGGATCCATAAACATAACTTTACTACTCTCGCTAGTGCCAACTTGCATACCCATATCGATATAATTCTGAGCCAGTAAAAACTGGAGAGCATCACGAGCATTGGGGTCATTATCAAGAGTCTTAGCCACAATTTTCAGAGCCTCAGCAGTGGCTTGTGCCTTGAGAACCTGCTGCTGTCGTTCTGCCTGAGCTTTGAGAACTATTGCCTGTTGTTGAGCTTCAGCGTCCATAATCGCAGCTTTTTTACGGGCTCCAGCATCTAACTCTAGTGCCTCGGCCTTACCTCTGGCAGTGTTAACCGCAGATTCTCGTTCCCCTTCAGAGGTCAAAATTGCCGCCCGTTTGCGGCGTTCTGCTGACATCTGCAACTCCATTGAGTCCTGCACTGCCTGAGACGGCACAATGTCCCGCAGTTCCACCCGCGTGACTTTAACCCCCCAAGGATCAGTGGAAATGTCTAATTCCCGCAGTAGGGTTTCATTGATTTGAGAGCGAGCGGTAAAGGTTTGATCCAGTTCCAGTTTCCCCATTTCGGCTCGAATCTGGGTTAGCACCAAGTTCTGCATGGCGGAGCGCAGGTCTTCAACCTTATAGTAAGCTTTCTCCATATCCATGATCCGCCAGTAAACCACAGCGTCAACGGTAATGGAAACATTGTCGGAGGTGATACAAGGCTGAGGTGGCACATCAAGGACTTTTTCCCGAATGGTTTGCTGGTAAACCACTTGCTCAATCACGGGAATGACAAAGTTGAGCCCAGGTTCGAGTTTTTTGCCACTATATTTTCCCAATCGTTCCACTAAGGCTTGGTTTCCTTGATTAATAATCTTGACGGAACCGAGAAGACCTGAACCGCCCAAAGCTAAAAAGACAAGCAAAAACCACTGTGACACGCTCTTTCCTCCCTTTCGGGTAGTGTTTTACAAATTTGTTGTTAGAGGGGGAGCGGATGGGTGGGGAAGGGCAGAAAACTTAATTTAGACTGATTTAGTCTGATTCTCAAGTGCTTGAAGCTGACTCTATTCCCCTCTGTCCAACCTGACTGTTCCACGTATCTTTTGTCAAAAAATACTGGACCCGGTGAGCAGGGAGACTCCCAACAACTAGTAACTAGGGGGACTAATAGATCTAACGTTGACTCTATTACTCCATCACCCCATTAACCCATCACTATCCCCTGAACCTGGTAGAGCACCCATGGTCGATCAGCTTCAGTCATGCAATAGGTGATGAGGCACAACAATCAGGGTAGTGCCTTCCCTGCGCACTACGTAGACCTTTTGGTTGGATGCGATCGCATCTGCATAGTCTTCACAACGGGCACGCCATGAGTTCCCTTCATAGAGTACCCGCCCAGTTTGCCCTGGCATAATTTCTGTCAAGGTTTGAGCTTCCATCGCATCCAAATTTTTGCCCACTCTGGCAGGGGGCATCAGGCGACGGGATAAAAAGACTGAGGCAGTGGAAAGCAGCAACCATAACCCCACTTGTAGGGTATAAGGTATGGGCAAAATCGAGATCACAAATCCTACCACCAAAGCACTGATGCCCATCATGAAAGCAACAAACGCTGTTGGCACAAACAGCTCGACTAAGCACAGCATTGACCCGGCAATTAGCCAAAGCATCGAGGAACTTACCATCGGCTCATCATAATATACGGGGTATGGGGTGAGTAGTTGCAGGTAACTCTACTTTATTTTGTCTGACGTCAGACAAAGATATAGGTTGCTGAGTTATTTGAATTTTCTTTAATTTACTAGACAACTTTGATAGAAAATGTTGAAAAGCTCAAACAACCCCTCTTCTAATTTATCTCAGCCGTCTAGAATTTGACCGTATAGCCGTAAATTAACTTCATAGGTATTAGCCGTGGATCGTTATCTTTGGGCAGTGGGTTCTGCTGCCGTAGAGCTACCAGTTGGAGAACAAGTCGCAGACCGCTACCAGGTAGTTGCCCCGCAAATTTGGCAGGATATGCAGCCAGAACTGCCACCGGATTTTCCTGAACAACTCAACGGCCATATTCTTCCTTACCTACGCTTGTATCCCCACTGCCTCCATGTGCCAGAGGTTTATGGGATATGCCAGTTGCCACAGCAACGGAATTTCCTGTCTACACCCGGTCAAGATGTGGTCATTTTGCTAGAAAATGCCCCGATCGATGCCAATGGCAACTTATATCCCTCAATGGAGTCGATGTGGACTTCTGCTACCGCAGTGCGTCAAGTCTATTGGCTTTGGCAAATTTGGGAATTATGGATACCTTTATCAGAATTGGGTGTGGCTTCTAGCCTGTTAGTACCAAATAATTTGCGAGTTGAAGGGTGGCGGCTGCGACTACGGGAATTATATCAAGATACCATGGCTGATACGAGTATATCACCAGTTGTACCGTCTAATGGTCTAGAGGATAGGGGATTTGATACAGGATTTGATACATTGGTTTCCCCAGACTCCCCTGGCGAACCGAATTCTGTGAGTGAACCCTCTGTCGATGCTAGTCTTAAACAGCTAGGAGAGTGCTGGGAAGCTTGGTGTCGCAAAGCATCAGTGTCTGTGGCGGATCCGCTACAAGCTATTGCCCAACACCTGCAAACTGAACACCCCTCCTTAAGTGCGATCGCATCCCAACTTAACCACCTATTACTTGAGCAAGCTGCTCAGCAGCCGTTACGGTTAAAAATTGCTGGTATCACCGCAACTGGTTCAAGTCACAGCCACAATGAAGACAGTTGCTATCCCACTAAGGCTGACTTGATTAAGGACCCAGAGCAACCCCAAGACCCCTTGATTCCTCACCTGTCGATTATTTGTGATGGTATTGGTGGTCACGAAGGGGGGGAAATTGCTAGCCAGTTAGCACTACAGTCGATTAAATTACAGGTTCGGGCATTACTGGCTGAGTTGAACGAAGATCCGGAGCTGATGACACCAGAACTCGTAACCGAGAATCTATCAGCAATTATCCGGGTTGCTAATAACATGATTTCTTCTCGCAACGATCAACAAGAACGAGAATCCCGGCGTCGCATGGCTACTACCTTAACTTTAGCGCTACAACTTCCCCAAATGGTGAATACACCAGAAGGGAAAACCAATGGTCACGAAATCTATATCGCTAGTGTAGGAGATAGTCGTGCTTACTGGCTTACTCCCGACTATTGCCAGCAGCTAACTGTAGATGATGATGTGGCTACTCGGGAGGTGAAGCTTGGGCGTAGTCTTTATCGACAAGCGTTGCAGCGATCTGATGCACAAGCACTCACTCAAGCCTTAGGGACAAAGGAGGCTGAATTACTTCGTCCCACTGTGCGACGCTTTATTGTGGAAGAAGATGGTTTGCTGCTGCTGTGTTCCGATGGCTTGAGCAACAACAACTTGATTGAAAAATTTGGTCGAGATTTACCGCAAAAAGTCAATAGCCACCGAATTTCCGTCGAATCGGCAGCTGAGTCTTTAATTGACCTGGCGTTTCAACATAATGGTCAAGATGACATTTCGGTGGTGCTAACATACTGTGCTGTCTCTCCCCAATATCCGACAGTGCTAAATTTGGGAGACATGTCTAGCTCAAAAGAACTACAGGTGGTTAATCTGGAGCAGCAAACCGCTCTGACTTCATCAGTACCAGCGGAAATAACCACAACCAATGACAATAAACCCGAAACCACCCGCTCATACCGGGATTGGATTAGAGCCGTGTTTGGGCTGCTGGGGGTAGTCGGTATACTTGTTGGGGCTGGTGCTATTTTACTGACTACCCAATGGATACTAGCTCCTGAGGGCTTCCAGAAAATGCGCGATCGCTTTTTACCATCACCGGATCCCAATCTACCAGAGTCTTCACCTACCGAGCAGGAGCTCCCAGATAACTAAGGGTGAAACCAGCGCGTGAATAAATTTAATATTATAATTCACTATTATAATTTTAAGCAAGAATCATCGGCATCAGATAGCTAGATGTAAACAACCCACTCTGTGAGACAATAATTAGGTTGCCTGAGCCAACCCTAGCTTAGGTAAGGGATGTCCGTATAATAGTTAGAGTTACTTATATGAAAGTTGGCGATCGCGTCCGAGTCAAAGAATCAGTTGTGGTATATACCCATCCCGAACACAAGAATAAACCTTTTGATATTAAAGGTCTCGAAGGGGAAGTTACCGGAATAATTTCTGAGTGGCAAGGTAGGCCCGTGAGCGCCAATTTACCAATACAAGTCAAGTTTGACAAAAAATTTAAAAAAGTTCACTTCCGTGAAGATGAATTAGAAATTATCCCCTAGGCGGCTATATTATTAGCTATAGCAATCATAATAACCATCATAGGGATTTTTAAACAGGTTGGCACGGATAGGAAAAAGTTAGATAATTACTGTATCTATTGATATCTATTACTATCCGTGTTAAATTTAATTTTTTCAACCATATTTTAAGATAATAAGCTATCCGTTTATTCTAATCTACGACTTGCCGCGACTGAACCAACCAAAAAGGTTGATATCACCACGCATTTTTTCTAATTCCTCTCGATGGCTTTGTGCTGTCAAATAATACCACTGACAATAGTCTTCAAATTCTTGCCGATGCTCTACTTCTTGGCTAAACTCATAAGCTAGCTGGTAAGTGGCAAACATATCGGCTGCTGGTGGTGGTGCTGGGACAATCCGTTGGAATTCTTCTGGCATAGTAACTAGGAAAATATAGCTATTTTCAAACTCATGAGGTACAAATTCATGGGTTTTAGGGAGCAGGGAACAGGGAACAGGGAACAGGGAACAGGGAGTAGAAATTAGGGAAAAGGGAAGAGGAAAGAGGGAAAAAATCCTGTGTACCTCATAGCTATGATAAAAGCTATTATCAAGGATAATATTTGGTTCTTCATTACCTGCTATGCTAAATTTAAATTCAAAAAACTCATAAAGCTTACTGTACAAGGGTTATGAGGCTATTTAATTAACAAAATTTTCTAAATACTGCCTCTTTCCCCTGCTCCCTGCTCCCTGCTCCGAAGTCCCTTCGCCAAAGTGTTTATTTAGCATAACAAGTACGGAAGAGCCTAATATTTCAGCAACAATAATAATCTTGTCATACCCAACCACGAATGCGATAAGCGACTATACCAATGTATTCCTTGATAGCACGGGTAATCCTAGACAATTGATCAGCATTTGGCAGAGAATGTAGCAAAGCAGCTTGACTACTACTGTTAGGTTCATCCAGTTCATATTGAGACACTAGAAAATCTGTTGGTGCTGGGATCACATCAATACCCTGACGCCGGAACACCAGGACAGAACGAGGCATATGGATGGCCGAAGTTACTAATAATACCTTGCGCAAATCCCGCTGATCCAAAATTTTCCGCACATTGACCGCATTTTGGTGAGTGTTTAAAGACCTAGACTCTTGAATGATAGCGGCTCTTGGAACACCCAGGTCTTCTAGAATCTGTGCCATGTCTTCTGATTCAGGGGCCAACCGTTGTGAGGATTGAGCACTTTGGGAAGAAAGTCGTTGGCTAGAGTTATTACTACTGGAACCCCAAACAATCCGACCACCAGCAGGAATCACCCAGGGAGCTTTCCCTTCACGGTATAGCTGAGCACCATAGAGAACGCGATCGCCTGCTTCATCCACTTCTGGAGTAGGTCGTGGTGGAAAAGGCGGTTTGGTCGCTCCCCCCAAGATCACGATCACATCAGCCTCAGGTAATTCTGAAGTAGGAAGATATTGCCACTCCAGGGAGCGTATTAAGCTGTTAGTCACCCAAGTATTACTTGAGACCAACAACACAATTAATGCCAAAGCCACGGGTATCGGTACCCAGCGAGGGTTGCGCCAGGACATTACCAAAGCTACTACCAGTAGCACACAAGCCAGGCCCAAGGGGTACAGAAAGAGTGGCAATAGCTTTGAGATAAATATAAACATTTTAGATTTTAGTGACGATCAAACCACATCTATTCCATAGAGTGGTGTGGCAGTTGCCACTAATCTATCTTAAATATCTCGGTATTTACCTTTGACCAATAGCAATAACTAATTCCTCTTGCTTAACGTCTAAAAAATCTACTAATAGGATTGAGTAACCCTTGTGAGCGCCTCTTTTCTCTAACTTTTCGTTCCTGTACAGCTAAACGGATGCCAGTTAAGTCAGAAGTACCTTCCTCGGGATACTCTGCTTGCTGGGGTTGTAAGTCCCTGGGTTTGTCTGGGTGGTGCCACCAGTCAACTATCAAACCACCGGCTAAAGCGCCGATGCCACCAAATAGTAAGCTGAATTGGATGTCGTATCCCAGCAAGGCAAGGGCTAAGATAAAAAACACCAAAATTTGAAGCCCGCTTAAAAAACCGTCTTTCTTACCGTTCATCTGATTAAATATAAGGTATGTAGCTGTTTTGTTTCTAAGTTAGAGGTTAGAGGTTATAGATTATAGGGACTAGATCGCGACCCTCCCTTTACCGCTTATCCTGTTAATGAAGCTTTCCCCTCTGCCATATCAACGGATTACATTCTACCAAAGCCAATTAAACTAAAAGGATTAGTCACAACTGCCGCTAGAGCAGCTATTGGGTTTCAGCTTGTCCACAAAGTAACCATAGTCCTTCTTAACTTGATCAGCATAAGTCAAAGCCAATTCCCTTACCAATTGCCGAAACTCCTTGTGGCGACCGTCAGTCAACTTATCCACCTGTTTGTCTATGGAATAAGGCACTAAGGTGGCATCAAAATCTTTGTCAGCTCGTGCGTGAGCTGTTGCCAACACTTGACCCCATTGTTCAGCTAGCTTAACAAAGCGTTTCTCTTTGGTTAGCTCAGTGATATCAAAGGTTTCCTTAAATGGCGATCGCTCTCGCACTGAGTAATACCCATCCCCTAGTTTCATCCAGCCCAGGTGATTATCGGTGTACTTGGTTAAGGCTCGATAGGCTAAAGCGTGACGTTGACCCTCATTGTTAAAATTTTTATCATACTTTTCCCGTTCCTCCTGACTCAAGTAATCATAGGCAGTAGGGGAAGATTGGAATTTAATGTCCAAGATCCGGTCATCCTTCTGGGAAGACGTCTCGCCTTCAATTAGGAGATAATACCGGGGCACTCCTAAGGAACCAGTGCCAGCCAGTAAACGTTGCGCAATATCTTTGACTCGGAAGTAATCTTTATCATATTTAAATTTTTTTGTCAACGTTTTCTTATAATCTGCGATCGCATTCTGAATATCCTGTCGCTCGGAAGCAGTAGCTTTGCCTAACTTAACCTTGGATAAATCGAAGCGACGCTGATTTCCGTCCAGTTCTGTCCATTTTTTCAAGATTTTTTGGCGGCTTTCGCTAGCTTCCACTCCTTCTAGGAAGTCATCCAACTTCCCATAAGTATTGTCTTTAGTGAAGTAAGTCTCCAGTTCACGATCATTACCGCGATAGGAAGCCATAGTATCAAGATAGGACTCACTAAAGGCATCAATCCCCTTGTTTTGTTCCTCAGCAGACAAACCATTCTGACGACCGACCAATGCTAAACTAGCTCCCATGCGCCAGACATCATATTGGTAATCAGCAATAATCCCATCATCAAAGTCATCGAGTGGGTAAACGATTTCCCCTCGATTATTATCATATGCCCCAAAGTTCTCGGCATGCATATCTCCGGATAACCAAATCTTGGTTTTGGCATTTCCAAAATCCTTGAGGCGATTATCGCCAGCAAAATCTTTCCAAAATAATTGGTTAGTGCCACGGTAGAAGACAAATTCAGAACAAGCCATTTTGCAATATTTAGTTTCTCGATCTTGCTTAGAAATGTCACTGTTTGCCTCCTGAATCGTTTTCACGACTACCGTTGCGCGATCGCTGGTTTTCATTTGGGGGTCCGGTCGGTCGGGGGAGGCACAGGATAGGTTAGTCAGTAAAAGTAGGATTGCAAACGCACTCACATAAACTAGTTGCTTACAAGTCTTCATCATTCAACTCAATAAACTCAAAATTACGTTAATCTATGAAACATCAAGCAATAGATCTCTAAGAGGCTATTCCGTCAGCCGTCAGCCGTCAGCCGTCAGCCGTCAGCTCAAAGCTCACGCTACGCAAACAGCTTAAAATCAACCTAGAACGAGATAATTTAATAGTTCTAGATTAATGAAAATTGAAAGTCTGGGGAAAAGTCCATTGACTCGTGGCACAGACTTCGACGCTGGGAGGCATTAGCTGATAGCTGATAGCTAATAGCTGATAGCTGATAGCTGATAGCTGATAGCTGATAGCTTACGCTATTCCTTTACTCTTTTTATTGATGGTATAATAAATAGATTACCGCACTTTACGGTTTTTGCGCTTAGCCTTGTGCATAAGATTTATTAAAACTAGACACCAAGACAATGGCTGGAAACAGAATCAGGGTTGCTAAAGATAAGGCGGCTTTGGTGAAAGACCTAACCGCTTCCGATGGAAAAACCGGACCGTTTCAGACTTATGCTGATGTGATGGTGTTTGCAGCTGCTTTAGGAGTAAAGCGTAAAAAGCGATCGCCCCTGAAGGTAATTTCTAAACGAGAGCCTGGTCCGATTGGACTGGAAATTTTTGTCTCAAGGGGATATGAGGTAGTAATTAAATTAATTGCGATCGCTGAGATTAAAGATACTAAAATTCTTTCTTCTATCGATAAAGAGTCTGAGGACAAACGCATCTATATTTTTGAGGAGTATGCCAATGGAGGGCTTGATATTTTGCGCAATGAGTTGCGAGGTGCAGTAGACTATTCCGAGCGACTTTTGTTAATTTTAAATAATGATAGGTATAAGAAGAAAGAATATAAAGAAAATGAGCAACAAGAGTTTGATTTGAGTCGATTTTTGTGAGAGCTAGCGCCTACACTTACGCGATAGGGAAGTGTAGGCGCTGTCACTACTTCTGTTACAGCTGAGGTGGTAATCCTACCTCCTTCAGTTTCACAAATTTGCCCTCAAAGCTGATCCCTTGATCTTTGCCAACACTCCTGGCATTAGCCACAGCGATGCGCAGTTGAGCACGTTCCATACGCTCTGTAACACCACCCAAAAGATATAACATCACTTTGGAGGCTAACTCTCGTCCAGAAACTAGCACTCGCTTTCGATTTGGGTCATACAAAATCCCGTACCAAGGGGATTGTGGGTGATCGATCTGACTAAAGCCACCCGAACCATCGTATTTTTGAAGTTTCTCGAAGATGCTTTTGAGGGAGAAATCCTTGTTACATACTAGGATACCCAAAGCTTGAACGAGGGCGATTTGTCCTACTGGACGGAATAGCATGTTTCCTTCTCCTCCACCCCTTTCATGGTTAAACCGACGCAGCTGGGGTGTTTCTTTTCCATGGTCGAGCTTTTGATAGCTGGGTAAACTAGCGAGATAGTCGAAAAGCTCTGTCAATGTTTTAGTTCCCATCTCTAGCTCTTCATCTTCAGGACGCATGGGAATTAGACCTTTCTCACAGGGTTTCCAGTGACAGAATTGGTAGCCCAAATAGAGCTCAGATATATGTTTGAGAGCTTGTAGGGTAGTCAAGACGGTTGACTTAGCAGAAACCGTAGCGCTATCCCAATTAACCCGAGGATTACGATTTTCCATCTCCCTCAGTAGAGGATGAGTCATGGCAATTTTTCTAGCAACGATTGAGAAGCCATCGTCTTCATTGAGCAACGCTAGTTGTCCTTTGCTCAACCTTACTGCCATCAGGTTAACGTGAGCAAAAATCGATCGGATGCGTCGCCGTGCTTCTTCACGGGTTTCTCCCTGAACGACAGCAGGAATAAACTCAATACCAATTTTTTCTGTCGCTAGACTTTGGAGATAACCTGGCGAGATGTGATACTCCTCAATCAAGTCATCCACTGTAATCAGGGAGCCGATTGGCTTTTTCCCTTTGCTATATTTCTGGAGCGTACCAATTTTAATCAATTCCATCAGAGCCTGGATTCCCATCAGTCGATGTTGACCATCTAAGGCAAAAATTGAAACATGGTCTGAAACATCAAGCAGTCCGACTGTGCGATCTTTATCTAAACTGGTGAACTCAGCTGCGGACTGCCGAGCGCGTTGATTCTTATCCCACTGAGCAGCTTGGGCATTATCTACCCACCCAGAGCTAAGCACTACCAAGACTGGGGGAAACTTGTGAGTTTTGCGGGCTGCTAGATATTGAGCCAGAGCAGCTTGACGTGACCAATCAAGGGGACGCTGCTGAAGCGCTTCGATGGTATCGGCATCCCTGACGATATTGTTCGTTTGTTGATCAAACTTTTGTTGAAATAGCGGTAGTTGGGAGGCGTAGCGGACGCGAATCGCTAACCATTCCAGAGTGACTGAGCCAATAAATGCCTCTGTAGTGCCCATGTGAGTTTTCTGCACCAAGATTTGATCGTTTCTAGCCAGATGTCTATCGAGCAATAACGCCAGCGCTTGTCGATCTCGGCTTTCTTGTTCAAGTATTTGCTTGGCGAGGTCATTGGGATGATTTTCAGTTTTGATCACCATAGTTTTAAACCCATAATGCTGCGTTGTAGAAGCTATCGATAAATAGTAAGCATTCAGCATTCAGCATTCAGCATTCAGCATTCAGCATTCAGCATTCAGCATTCAGCTAATGCGCTACCTCACAGCGTCGTTCGCACAGCGTGGCCAAAAGCCAAAGCCTGTGCCACGCTACTGTTCGCGCAGCATGCCCGTAGCGCAATCGGTGCTTTTGAATAAAATAAGCTGTTCCCGTAGCATGAGCCTTTAGCTGACGGCTGACCGCTGACCGCTGAACGCGCACGCGTGCGCGTAGCGCATATGCTTACGATAAATATTTTTAAGACTAGCACAAGTTTTTAACAATCAAATTAGCTGATTTCCCTATACTCGAGGTTCGATAGAGTAAAACTATTAATCATACCAATTTAGGAAGAAAAACGTTAGATCCACTGTCAAGAAATTTTATTCAAAACTTGGGATAAGCTCGAAAAAAGGACCAATCTGCCAAGCCTTGTCTTAGCAGAGAGTAAGCACCCCGCTCTTTCCCAGAGGGGGTTTCCCCACTGCCGTGAAGACTGATGAATCAGGTAAAACTCTCAGAAAATAAGCCAAAAAATCGCACTGTGGCTGAGCTGGTGGAAGAGATTACTGCTCTGACCACCGAAATTCAACAGTTGTACTGCTTAGACGCAATTCCCTGGGTTATAGGGTATAGTGGTGGCAAGGATAGCACCGCCACTCTACAGCTGGTATGGAATGCGATCGCAGCTCTGCCACCAGAACAGCGAACTAAGACTATCTATGTCATCACTACAGACACCTTAGTAGAGAATCCGATTGTTTCAGCTTGGGTTCGCAATTCCCTAAAACAGATTAAGTTGGCAGCTGAAGCTCAAGGATTGCCCTTTGAACCCCATCTCTTACAACCGGAGGTTAAAGAAACCTACTGGGTAAGTTTAATTGGCAAAGGTTACCCAGCCCCACGGGGGAAATTTCGCTGGTGTACTGAACGTTTGAAAATTAAACCCTCTAACCGTTTTATTCGGAATGTTATCCGATCTAGTGGAGAGGCTATTGTTGTTTTAGGCACTCGCAAAGCTGAAAGCCAACAACGGGCAAGACGGATGAAAAAAATGGAAGCTAAACGAGTACGTGATCGTCTAACTCCTAATATGAATTTACCCAACTCGTTGGTTTATAGCCCCATTGAAGATTGGCAAAATGATGAGGTTTGGCTCTATCTCATGCAATGGGAAAACCCTTGGGAATACAGCAATAAAGATCTATTTGCTATGTATCGAGGGGCTAGTGCTGATAACGAATGTCCATTAGTTGTGGATACCTCTACTCCTAGTTGTGGTAGCTCTCGTTTTGGTTGCTGGGTTTGTACACTGGTGAGTCAGGATAAATCCCTGACAGCGATGATTGATAATGACGAAGAGAAGGAATGGCTGGAACCTCTACTGGATTTGCGAAAGGAGTTGGAGCCTGGAGAAAACCGTGAGCGACGAGATTTTAGACGTAGCAATGGTAATGTCCAACTGTATGAACGGAATTTAGATGGACAAATCTCTGTTGAGCCAATTCCTGGTCCTTATACCAAAGAAGCACGGGAGTATTGGCTGAGGCGATTGCTTACTGTTGAAACTGAAATTCGTCAGAATTGTCCAGACAATATGGGGGACATCACCTTGATTAGTCAAGAGGAACTTAGTGAGATTCGTCGCATCTGGCTAGAAGAAAAACACGAATTTGACGACAGTTTGCCCCGCATCTATGAGGAAGTTACTGGTGAACCTTTCAAAGACATCCGTCCTGGCGCTGAAAACCATCTGCTTGGTGTTGATGAGTGGCAGGTCTTAGAAGAAATCTGTGACAATGATGCTATGCATCTCGAACTAATGGCAAAACTGCTAGACACAGAACGCCAGTATGTGACTAGGTCTCGTCGTATTGGTATCTATGAGGCTTTGGAGCGGTGCTTTGATACTAGTTCTCGGTCTAAAGAAGATGCGATCGCTAATGCTCACTTGAAACGAGATTTAAAAACAGCTGCTGATGAAGGGGATGTTGACACTGTCAAGCAGCTGGCTTGGGCAAATTTAAAATTTCCAGTCCAAAATTCGTAATCCTTAAAACTGGAGTAACTTATGATACAGGCTTTGGATAGATTTAATGAGATATTAAATTTCTGGTTTGGTAAGCCGGACGAACCCGAATATGGCAAATCCCGCAAAGTCTGGTTTACTAAGAACCCAGATTTTGACCAAGAAATGCGATCGCGTTTCCTCGACATCTATCAACAAGCCGTGACTGGGGAGTTAGATAATTGGCAAACATCACCCTATAGCTGCCTAGCGCTAATTATCCTATTCGATCAGTTTCCTCGCAATATGTTTCGGGGTCAACCCCAAGCTTTTGCTACTGATTCCAAAGCCTTGTCTACTGCCCAGTATGCTGTTGATCGAGGCTTTGACAAAGAACTCTTACCAGTCCAGCGCTGGTTTATCTACTTACCATTTGAGCATAGCGAAAATATCGAACATCAGCGCTACTGTGTTGAATTATTCTCGACTCTTAAAGATGATCCCGATAGTGCCAGTACCATTAATTATGCCTATCGTCATCTAGAAGTGATTGAACGTTTTGGTCGCTTTCCCCATCGCAATAAAATCCTTGGTCGGGTTAATACTCCAGAAGAGGAGGAATTTATAAAGCTGCCCGGTTCATCTTTTTAGCGTTAATTATTTAGACTTAATCGTTGAGATTTAACGGTAAACGATTAACACCAACTATAGCGTTTATCATAGTTATGAGGTACACATACTTTTTTCTCTTTTCCCTGTTCCCGATTCCCGATTCCCGATTCCCGATTCCCGATTCCCGATTCCCTGTTCCCTGTTCCCTGTTCCCTAGAAAATTCATACTTGATAAATCCTGTGATTTTCCTTGAACTTGTCCTAGAAAACTTTGGCCCCTATCTCGGGCGTCAGGTAATCAATCTCTGTCCAAAAAGAGATGATAACTCTCGACCTATTATTCTAGTCGGTGGTATGAATGGTGGCGGCAAAACCACTATGATGGATGCGATTCGTCTGGCTTTATATGGACACCGCGCTCAATGTTCCACCCGTGGCAATTTGAGTTATAGCGACTTTCTAACTCAGTCAGTCAATCGCAATGCCTTACCTATTGACAACACCCGAGTGGAATTAGTTTTTGAACATATTGAGAACGACCAGCCGATGGAGTATCGGATTGTACGCACTTGGACAAAAAAACCGAAAGATGGTAAGGATAACTTAGGTATTTTAGAGGGAGACTGGCTGGATTCTGCCCTAACCAATACCTGGGACGAGTACATTGAAAATCTGTTGCCCTTAGGAATATCAAACCTATTTCTTTTTGATGGGGAACAGGTTAAAGAACTAGCAGAAGTGGAAACACCACCCCCGGTTGTTGTGGAAGCGATTCGATCATTACTTGGTCTAGAACTTGCTGACCGCTTAGCCATTGACCTTGATATTTTAGTGACGCGCAAACGCAAATCTATGGCGAATCAACAGCAACTTGCTAATTTGGAAGATATCGAAAAAAAGCTTTCCTCTCAACAATCAGACTATGAGCTAGCTAAACAAGAGTTATGTAGTATTCAAGAACAGCTAGAACAAACCAGGGAAAAACAGCAACAAGCTTTTGATAAATTTGTCTGTGATGGTGGTAAAATAGCAGCCCAACGGAACCAACTAGAGAGTCAGCTAAATTACTACAATACTAAAGTTGAACAAATTCGTGAACAGATGAGGGAATTAGCAGCTGGTATTTTGCCTCTATCGTTAATTGAACCCCTACTCACCCAAGCTCAAGCTCAAGCAGAAAAAGAATCGCGGGCATCACAGGCTAAACTAGCTAGAGATATTTTACAACAGCGTGATCAACGTCTGGTAGATTTATTGACTGCCCTCAAGTTGCCTGCTAAAAAATTTGATAAAATTAAAGCGTTCTTGGGAAAAGAAAATCAACAAATAGAGCAAGAGGCTGGGGAGGTTAAAGACCCTTGGTTAGGAGCTGAGGAAGAAATGTTTCATTCCCTAACTAATCTCCTGACTTACTACCAACCAACTCAAAAGCAATTAGCTGAAGAGCAATTAGCTAAGCGCAAAAATCTGGAAGCAGATATTAATGCTACTAAACGACAACTAGCAACAGCTGCTCCTCCGGAATCCTATCAAGAACTCGAAGATGCACTAAAACAGGCACAAACGGAATTGGCTCAAGCTCAAGCAGCTTACGAAATCGCTAAACGCCGCTGTGATAAATTAGGATATGCGATCGCACAAAGCAAAAAAGACTTAGCCAGGTATGGTGAAGAAACCATTGACCGCAAAAATGATCAGCATATGCTTGCAGCATCTGCATTAGTCCAACAGAGCCTTAAGGTTTTCCGGGAACAGTTAACTCTGAGAAAACTGAATAAATTAGAACATGAGGTAACCGAATGCTTTCTTTATCTCCTTCATAAATCTGACCTAGTCCATCGAGTTGCCATCGACACCAACAGCTTCAGCCTATCCCTGTACGACCTACAAGGAAAACTTGTACCGAAACATCGTCTATCGGCTGGGGAAAAGCAATTATTAGCGATCGCATTATTGTGGGGACTAGCCCGTGTTTCTGGACGTAATCTACCCGTAGCCATTGATACCCCCCTCGGACGATTGGACTCGTCCCATCGCAGCAACCTAGTGGAACGCTACTTCCCCGCTGCCTCCCATCAGGTGATTCTGCTGTCTACAGATACGGAAATTGGTAAGGTCGAAGCTAAACAATTACGAGAAGCTGATGCGATCGCACAACAGTATATACTCAATTATGACCCAGACAAACATCGAACAACCGTGGAATCGGGTTACTTTGACTCAGAAAAGGTCACGGCATGACCATAAATGTTGTTGATTGCCCATGTAATTTGTCTTGCACTACTTCTAGGACAGGGTCTAACGTAATCCTGTATTCTCCTTCTTGCTCCAAGGTAATGCTAGGGCCTGGTTGATAGGGCTGACTAGGATCCGCCGTAGGATCCAAACCCACCCTCGGATAGTTACAAGAATCGTCTTCCCCTGGTATAGGATCACAAGGGTAATAGACAACTGGACTTTGCAAATCGACCATAAACTGTTGTTGGCTACCATCTGGTAGGTAGAGAGTCATTCTCAACGGAATCGGCTCTAAGATATTGACAGGGTCACCAACAGTTTTAAAAGCGAATTGGACAGTTTCTCCAGCAGTAATTGGTTGCTCTTTATCTAGTATTGTCCGGATGGTTAGAGGTTTTGACAGTAACTGTGGTTCTTCTACTAACTCTTTTGTCTCATTATAGCCGCAAGCAGTAATCAATAACGGGCTAATCAATAGGGCAATGGCGAAGACAGTTTTACGAATGTACATGCTTGTTAATTTTATCGCTATTTGCTATCAAAGACGCCAATTTACCCTAAAAAGTTCTACTGACGGCTGAGTACTTATAGCTAAATCATGATCTGAATATTTCTATCTTTTTACAAGTATTCAAATTGCCAAACTATCACGACTTTGGGCAAATACTAAAGTAGTTTTTCATAAACCGTAAACCTGATTTCATTAATATATACATGCAACCCCCAATAAACCAGATCACACTTTCCCAAACTGCCAAAGACCAACTAATAAAACTCAAACGTCAAACCAAAATCCCTCAGTGGAATGTCCTTTGCCGCTGGGCAATCTGCCGTTCCCTCGCTGAACCGACAATGCCCTCCCCGGTTACCATACCTGCTGATAGTAAACTCGAACTCACTTGGAGCGTTATAGCAGGAGATATGGCTGATCTGATCCTGATTGCTCTGAAACAACGGTGCCATAACGATGGCTTAAGTTTTGAGCCAGAAACTCTAGGGAATCAGTTTCGCCTGCACCTTCATCGAGGTATTGGTTACTTAGCAGGGGATACCACTATTAAAAAAATTGAGGATTTGATCGCCCTGGCTGTTATCAAGGATCAAGGATGAAGTATAAAAGGTGAAGTCTTACTCAGGACTCAGGAGTTAGCATTCTCGGACTCAGCACTGAGCACTGAGGATTGAGAACTATAGTGTTCAATGCGGTGCGTTTGCGTAGCAGTTCTTTCAGAGCATCGCGAAGCAGTTCCAAAGGAACATCGCTTTTTCTGATGCTGCAAGGAACGAGCACTCCGCAATCGATAGATCAGCTTTACACTCAACCAATAACTAACCACAGCACAAACCAACCCAACGGCAAAACAACCAACAAATAAGGTTAGGACAATTTCTGAGCCCAATTCTCTAAATTCCTGCCAAGATTGGAAACTCACATTAGCCAATTCATCCTGATTCAGTAGCCATTCTCCGACGTGAAAGTTGAATGCAAAAATCGGTACATAAGTCAAGGGATTACTAATCCAAGTTCCAGCAGTAGCAGCTATTTTGTTCCCTCGCAAGAGTACCGCCAGCAAAATCCCTATAAATAACTGGAGACCAAACAGCGGAAAGAACCCAGCAAACACACCACATGCTAAACCTCGTGCGATCGCTTCTGGTTTTCCTTGCATACGAACCAAGCGCCAATATATGTATTTTAGGCGTCGTCTAAAAGTTCCCCTCGGTCTGATCGACTTTCGTTTACCTAGGTCAAGGGGTTTGGTGGCTGAGGGTAAAGGCTGTGGGTAGCTTGACAGGGATTTTCTAGACATTTTGGCAAATCAATCAGCAACCAACCCTCTAGCAACTGGGGCAGATTATTAGTCAGCAGGTAATCTTTACTGTAGCGGAAAATTAGCTTCAAGGGCGAAAGCCAAAGGGCAAAGGGGAAAATAAAGCTACAAAAATCTTAATAAATTTTATGCAAGCTTCCTTATACCTTGTGCCTTTTACCTTGTGCCTTTTACCTGACTGCCATGGCTACGAGGATCATCTTGAGTAGTGATTGTAACTGACAGGGAATCGTCAATATCCGAAACCGTACCACTAGCTTGGCTATAAGGTAAAGGCACATGGGTTACTATGGCATCTAAGTTAGCTTCGAGTACTTGACGGGGTTGTTCTCCAATAGTTTGGGCGATCACTGTGCTGGCTTCATCAAAATATACAAAATGAGGAATACCATCTACTCTATACTTGACCAATTCTGGTAACCACTTGCTGTTATCCACATTCAGCATGACAAAATTGACTTTGGTTTTATACTGCTGTTTCAGTTGACCCAAATCCTTTGCCATGGCTTGACAACTGGTACACCAGTTGGCATAAAACTCCATCAAGGTTGGCTTACCATTGCTGAGTGCCACCTCTAGAGGGGTAGATGCTTCAGCTTGGGCTTCCAAGGAACCGAGACTAGTATCAGTTTTTAATCCCAAGAATAGGGCAACACCCAGTGCGATCGCTACTAGGGCAATTAAAAAGTTTCTGATCCGGTTGCCACTAGTGGGTACTGAAGGGGAGGAGGATGGTGTAGTTGAGTCTGGTGAATTAATAGCCATCTTGCTACAACTTTCTTGCTATAACTTTATAATTGTTTACATTTTACAACAAGAGCACTTAGGCACCAACAGCCTTAAAACCCGGTTTCTCGTTATAAATCTGGCAATAGCAGGGTTTGGGGCGTAACTGCTGAGCAACTTAGAAGTAGATCAGATTAAAAGGTTTTTTGTTGACGGTTGACGGCTGACTGTTGACTGTTAACTATCAAGGAGTGGGAATGTTACGTTAATTTTTACTGGTCTACTGATAAAGTTTCACAAATCACCATGAAAAAACGGGTAACTCTGACCTTTCCCCGACGGGCGATTCAGATGCCGGTGGCTTACCGACTGGCAAAGGATTTCAATGTGGCTGCTAATATCATCCGGGCCCAAGTCGCTCCCAATCAAATCGGCAAACTTGTGCTAGAGTTATCTGGCGACATTGATGAGTTAGATGCTGCGATTGAGTGGATGCGATCGCAAAACATTGATGTTTCCCTGCTAAGTCGCGAGATTTTGATTGATGAGGATAGTTGTGTCGATTGTGGCTTATGTACTGGGGTTTGTCCCACTCAAGCCCTTAGTCTTGAGCTAGAGACATTCAGATTGAAGTTTAAGCGATCGCGTTGCATTGTCTGTGAGCAGTGTATCCCCACTTGCCCTGTTCAGGCCATTTCTACAAATTTTTAAGATTTCAGACGCCTTAAGCTATTGCCCAACAACCCTGTTTTCAGGCACACTTTCAGATAAAATCAACTAAATATCAACCCCAAGAGGAGCCCTCATGATACCAATTCTTGTAGCTATACTTGCAGCAGCCGTTGTTGGGGCAATCGTATTTTTTATACTGCAAAATAAACTGGATTTTCTATCCGAACAAACCGACATAAAATTAGAAGTTTTTCAAAATAAGTATGAGACTAGGATAGAACAAAATTCTCAAGCTCTGCAAGAAAGTTATCGAGAGCAATTAAATCAGAAAATTGAGGAAGTCAAACAGCAGGGAGAGTCTAGCGCTGCTGCTGCTGCCCAACCTTTACAGGAAAACTATCAGGCTCAGTTAACCCAAACCACTAATGAGCTGAAGCAACAACTTGATGCTAGTCTTCTGGAAAGTGTCCAATCCTCGGAAGCAAGATATCAAGAACAATTGACACAAGCTACCCATGAGTTAAAGGAAGAACTTGAGTCTAATTTTCGCCAAGAGCTGCAATCTTTGGAAGCAAAATATCAGGCTGATTTAGAGTTAGCCCATCAAAAAATTGCTGAATTAGAACAAGCGCATCAATCTCCAATACCAGACGAGGTTAAGAACCTAGATGAAACAGAGGAAACTTCCGCGCAAACTGGTAATGAATTAGTCGAATTATTAGAAGAGGCAGAAACCAATCAAGACGAGCCTCAACCCGTGGTCAAGGACGAAATGTTGCCTGAGCCCAGTCAGCCAGAGCAACCAGTGCTGACAGAAACCCCAAGTATTACTGCTCAGCCCAGTCAAAGTGATCTCGACTTAGGTGAAACCATAACTGCTTTGGGAAATTATGGTCAAGCCAGGGATATTCCCCAGTTAAGTAAGTACATCAATCATCCTGAAAGCCTCATTCGTGGCTCAATTGCATCAGCCTTGGGGAAAATTGCTGCTGCTCAAGGACTCAGAGCCGAAATTCAACAGGCCATACCGCTGATTGGCAAATTGATTCAAGATCCCCAACCATCCGTGCGACAGTCTGCTGTTGAAGCCCTGAGTAATATTAAATCTGAAAAAGTTATACCCTTGCTTGAAAGGGCATTAAGGGATCCAGATAGTAATGTGGTTAAATCTGCCAGTGCTGGGATTAGTCAGTTTAAGAGTTATCGGCGAACTCAACCACCCAAACCTGCTAAGAAGACTGTAAAGCCCTCTAAGCCTTAACTTTACTCTAATCGAAAAGCATAGCCCAAAACCCTAGGGATGTGGGGATTGATGACCCTTTCTCGGTAGTCAACCCCCATGATTGAGTCCAACTCTCACCAATACTCCCTTGAACAAAGGGGGCTGGTATCCTGCAGGACTTCTAGCTAGTTTAGTCAGCGTCGCTTTCAATGTGGATAAACAAAAGTCCCAAAACTACAGTAGGCATAACTAAGCCTATGAAGGGGACTAGCATCGTTGGTAAGAAAGAAGCTGCGTATGCGCCTGTCATATCTTATTTTCCTATTTGCAAATTAATACAGTAACAAGTTTAACCGATACTTTTTAGCTACCAAAGTCTACCAAGATAGACCAAGGCCCGCCAATGCAAGATGCTTTCACATCCAGGGGGTATCTCCCAAAGCTCTGACGGAATATCCCGCGAGCGCCATAAAAATGTCAACAAAGTTGGTTCCACCGTAGGTCGAGAGCGCAACTATTAAACCCTTGGTTTTCGGCTTTAATTTAAGTTACATAATAATCCCTGTCGGTGTTACCCTAATTTAAGTCTAACAAATAATAAGAGTTTTTGGTAGACTCTGCGACATTTTCTCTAGCTGTTTACTAACCTTTCACCACACCAACCCAATCAGGTATGGTGTTGGTTGCCAGTTTGATCGGAAGTAAGCCTCTACCTACGGAAGTAGGTGCCGGTCTTACACTGCCGAGGCAGGGCTTTGCTCTACATTAAAGACCCAGCACTGCTATCCAGATGACTGGAAAACGGCAGATACCCGCTTACTAGAGGGGTAGATTAGTGACATACTCCCACACGCTTATCGTTCGCGTAGCGTCGGCTTCGCCGAAGATTACAGTGTGGGCTTCTTACCAACTCCAGCCATCGCTTAGGATACTCGGTAAGCTTTATTAACGACACGGGATGCCCCTCCGCGCCGGAACAATACAATAAGTTCTATTTTTAAGCACGTAGGTGGCGGTTAGCTCTTAATTTGTTTTCCCTACTATTTTTAGTATAACGTTTTTCAGGCTGTTTATAGCGAGTTAATGCTCCGCGATTCATCCCACACTCATGCTGCGCATGTTCGTTGTGGGGCATGCCCAGCGGAGGAAGCTAAGCAGGTAAACAAAATTAATTGCACATTTTCCAAAACTCAAAGCCTTGCAGGGTAAGGGTTACATAAATTTGGAGTAGGGAATTAATTCTGTGTAGGTGCTTATCGATTTTTTCGACAAGTTAATCCTATCATGGTTCACGACTATGAAATACCTTGATCTACCTCGGAATTTCCGAGACAACCTGTGGCAAAAACCTGATGATTGCTTCTGCCCTTGCTGAGTCTTTGATGGAGTCAATTCTAATCAGTCTGCCATTCCTCTATTGACATCAACACCTGTCGTTGACCTAGACAAAACCACACAAGTCCAGTCAATTTGGGTTAACTTCCCGTTTCACCTCATAGCATGAGAGGGGTGATCCCAACCCGCCTTTATACCACCGACCCAGTTTCTTCAATGGCTCAGATTACTGGAAAGTTTATGCCAGTCCGATAATTATTAAGATTTTTAACAAAAATTGCCCAATAAACTTTACAAAAATTAATTACTTTTTGTTACAAAAACCTAATAAGCTAAAAGGGGGTTAGTCATCAAAACCGTTGGTTTTAGGTGATTACAATAGTTTGGCAAAGGTGATTTTACCGTAAAGAACTAAGGCGAAAATTTTTGCCATTGACTAAGAAGGTTAGGAAAAAGAACAATATCTCGTATAATTCGTTACGAGAGGATGCACTTCTCAGCGACGATTACTCGTGCTGATTCTTTCAGTTCCTTTTCTCCCCCCTAAAGTATTACTACTCAAGGGGTTTATCCGATTTGATAGGAGATAAATTTACAATGACGATGGATGTAATTAACCATGGTGGAGATCCCCAAGTGGGTAATCTAGCCACCCCAATTAATTCCTCTGCTTTCACAAAAGCTTTCATCAACAACTTGCCAGCCTACCGTAAAGGGCTCTCAGCCAATCGCCGGGGTCTAGAAGTTGGTATGGCTCATGGCTACTTTCTGTATGGACCGTTTGCCTTACTAGGTCCGTTACGTGGGACAGACTATGCCAGCACAGCTGGTTTACTGGCAACAGTTGGCTTAGTGGCTCTTCTGACAGTTGCTTTATCTATTTATGGAGCGGCTGGCTCCGGCAAACCTAAGGCAACATTGACAACACCCAATCCACCAGAAGACTTAGGAACTAAAGAAGGCTGGAGTGAATTTGCCAGTGGTTTCTTGCTTGGTGCTTGTGGCGGGGCATTTTTCGCCTATTTCCTATGCCAGACACCTCATCTAGCGCCACTGCAAAAGATTGCTAGTGGAGTATGGTCTTCTTAACTCTGACTGGAAACAAGAGTTTCTGATCGCGCAGCGGAGGCGAAAGCCGATAGCTAAGCAAGAGAGTAAGGTGACTGACACTTAGTTAAATCACCTATTCTCTTGTTGGCACTCCACCAAAGACGTCGATTTCAAGAAAAGAGGGATGTTCCTTTAATAATAATTGATGCTCCAAAAAGGCTTTATTTTGTTTGAAGCACAAAAAAAGATACAATACCTTAGCCTGCAAATTAATAATTAACTAAATGACCCCTAGTGGTAATTCAAAATTCAAAATTCAAACTTCAAAATAAAGAAAATCATAAATTTGGCAATTTTTTAATTCTGGGTACAAGCCCCCACTGATTGTCATTTTGAATTAATAATTTTTAATTTTGAATTGGAGCGAAGCGACTTGACTTTAGCGGAATTAAAACCTGGAAAGCTTGCCATTATCGAGAAAGTTCAGATCGGTTTGCAGGTCGAAGGTCTCGCCAATCGACTAGAAGCAATTGGCATTATTCCTGATAGACAGGTACAAGTGTTGCGCTCAGCCTGGTTTGGGGGACCGTTACACATTAGAGTTGGTTCCACCACAGAAGTAGCTATCCGACGGCAAGAAGCTAGCATGATTGTAGTTAACCCTGTCAAGGAATAGTTAGCGGTTAGTGGTTAGGGGCGCGCCTAGCTGATAGCTTACTACTCAAAGTCTAAACAGCGGATAGCCTCTAGTAAGCCTCTAGCTTTATTGAGGGTTTCTTGATATTCTTTTTCTGGGTCAGAATCTGCTACCAAGCCAGCACCAGCTTGCACTGACACGGTATGTTTACCAGAACCACATGAGCGAACTACCATAGTCCGGATTGCGATCGCACTATTGAGCTGACCTTCAAAATCGTACCAGCCATAGACACCCGAGTAAGGCCCGCGACGTTCTGGTTCCAGTTCCTGAATGATTTCCATTGCCCGAATTTTGGGGGCTCCACTCACTGTCCCCGCAGGGAAACAAGCTTTCAGTAAATCCCAAGCTGTTTTACTAGCAT